>NZ_NSKF01000035.1:0-30441 GCF_002287015.1 Kocuria sp. WN036 | reverse complement strand
GCCGATTCCTGGGTGCTGCGCCCGGGCCGGCGGCCCTGATCGATGTCGTCCTGGCGCAACCAGGAATGGAGCGTGACAGGGTGGATACCAAGATCAGCCGCGGTCTGCTTGACCTGGCGGCCCTCACGCACGAGAGCGATCGCTCGTGCACGGAACTCAGGAGGGTAGGGGCGGGGCATAGCGGTGAGCCTTCCATGAAGGCCTTCGACTAGCGACCGCCACTGGAAACCAAACCGTAGGTCAGGTCAACCTGTCACCTATCGGTGCATCAGTCCCAAACGCCTCTTACACCGTTAGAGCGACAGTCCCCTGAAATCGAGTGCGGGATGCTTGATGTCCGCTGGGCTCCAGAGGATGTCGACCATGTGATGGAGCAGGCAGTCAAGGGTGCGTCCGTATGGCACCCCGATGCACTGGATCTCAACTCCGGGAATGCGTTCCCGGAGGGCTTGGATCGGTCTAGTCAACGCCTGTGCGGCGGGTTGGGTGTTGATGACGCTAGGGACGCCGATGCGCACCACAGCTCGTATCGGGGTGCGGGCGGCCGCGCAGGCGGTGACTTGAGCGCGGTGGGCTTGATCCATCGCGGCTACGGCCTGTTCGGCGAATTGCCAGCCTGCGGCCGTAAGCGCAGTGGTGCCGGTAGGGCCACGATTGAGAAGGCGGGCGCCGATCTGATGTTCCAGGCGTTGGAGACGTTTGGATAGGGCCGGAGGGGTGAGGTGCAACCGGGCGGCGGCCCGCGCGAAGTGCTCCTCCTCGCACAGGACCAGAAAGCTGGCGACGCATTCCAG
This sequence comes from Kocuria sp. WN036, assembly GCF_002287015.1. Lineage (NCBI taxonomy): Bacteria > Bacillati > Actinomycetota > Actinomycetes > Micrococcales > Micrococcaceae > Kocuria > Kocuria sp. WN036. The sequence continues at coordinate 29,647 of NZ_NSKF01000035.1, read as the reverse complement.
ATCCAGCTCCATTTTTCCACTCGTATCTCAAAGGACCAGCCGATCGGTGTGCTCGGTTCCGTGGCGAATAGTGGGTATCACTGCCATCACGGGAGATCTTTTCCCCTTGTCAAGCCCTCATTCCTCATTGGCACCGGTATGGGCCCAGTGTCCTCGGCCTTCGTACCTTGGGTCCATGGATATCTGCCGTATCGGGCAATGAGTCAGTTGACCGAGCCCTCGTCGAGAGGCTCAATGATCCCCTTCAATTCACCTCACGATTGTCGGCGGTCCCTACACCGGTTCGATAACTTCAGGAGCACCTCATGTCACCCACCCGATGGTTTCCCCCCAGAACCGCAACACACCGCCCCGCTGGATGCAGGATGGCAGCTGCATCCCTGGCTGTGGCCCTTACAGCTGTTGCCCTTCCGGTAGCGACTGCTTCCCCTGCCGCAGCCCAGACCACCCATGGCCGGTGCACAGTCACACCTTTGGATCCTGTCGTGGTGCAGAACGGCCAGAAGCTGAACTTCCAGATCAAAGTGCTGTGTGAGGGCGGTCGAACAATCGAGGTCAAACAAATCCTCTGGGAGCGGGACGGTGGACCTCACGACTCACGTGGCGCGACGACCCACAAGAAAACCTTCGCCCAGACCGGGTCAGTGGTCATCGACCACGTCGTCGACGCGTTCAACACCGAATCGGGAGCCGAGGAGGTGTTCCAGGAGATCCAGTTCCGCACTTCTCGCGGGCAAGCCGCGAACTGGAACACATGGACTGCACCGGAATCAAGCAAGACCACTGTCGTGCCTCAACCAACCGGGACAACCCATGGTCGGTGCACGGTCAAGCCTTTGGACCCGCTGGTGCTGCAGAACGGCAGCAAACTGGATTTTCCGACTCAGGCCTTCTGTGAAGCTGGGCGCACGATCGAGGTCAAGCAGTCTCTCTGGGAGCAGGACATAAATGCGGCTAATAACGATGCTCGTGGCACTTTTACCCAGAAGAAGTCCTTCGACAAGACCACCACAATCGTCATGCCTAAGGTGGTGAATGCGTTCAACACCGAGTCGGGTGCCGAGGAAGTGTTCCATGAGATCCAGTTCCGCACTTCTCGGGGGCAAGCCGGGAACTGGAACGCATGGACCGCACTGGAAGCCAGCAAGGTTATCTCCGTTCCCGAGGCCTAAGGGACGAGCTGCAGGCTGAGCCGTCCAGCAATCACTCGGTCGGTGACGCGCACACCTGCAAAGTAAGACGGGGTCGGCCCTTTGGCGCCGCCCCCGTCCTGCTTTTGACCCACCAGCAAGGCAACCCCGGCCGGTACGCCATCTGGTAAATATCGACTCCGAGCCTGCGGGCATGCCCCGACAAGGCCGAGTTAATTTTTGGCTCCATCTGTCACATGGAAGCGGGTAGGCGTCTTTCGAGCGATGGGTTGCAAGACGTCTCGTAGAGCTTGAAGTGGTCGTCCCACTTCCTTGGTAGTGGGACGCTCAGTGGTGAGGCCCATCCTGATGAGCTATGGATAGCGTTTGCCGTCCCAAAAGTCAGCCCCATAATAAGGTTCCGTTTTGTCCGTACGGAGTCGACTTCCGGTACGCTAACGGCATGGAATTGGGCTACGCGCGGGTCTCGACGGCCAAACAGGACCTCGACCGGCAGATCGACGCCCTCCACCAGGTCGGGATCGCCCCGGAGCGGATCTATGTGGACAAGAAGTCCGGGGCCACCACAGATCGCCCCGGACTGACCGCGGCGCTGGCCTACGCCCGGGAGGGTGATGTGATCGTGGTGCACACCCTGGACCGGCTCGGGCGCACCGTGCGCGACACCCTGAACCTGATCCACGATCTCGCCGAGCGTGGGGTCGGAGTCCGTAACTTGGCGGATCCGATCAAGGTGGACTCCACCAACCCGAACGACCCGATGGCTCAGCTGGCGGTGGTGCTGCTGGCGCTGTTCGGGCAGATGGAACGCACCTACACCCTCGAGCGCGCCGCCCACGCGAGGGCGGTGGCCACCGCGAAGGGCCGGCGGATCGGGCGGCCCTCGGTGGTGGATGCGGACAAGCTGGCCTACGCGGCCCATCTGCGCGAGACCGGGCACACGATGGCGGAGATCGTGGCCAAGACCGGGATCACCCGCACTACTCTTTACCGTCACCTTCCGCCCCGGCCAGCCGAGTCAGTGACGGTCGAACCGGTCGCTGCCGACTCCGAGAGGGGGCCCGAGGGCTGAGCCGCTCAAGGCGGCGGTTGCAGGTCCAGGGGCAGTGGAACTGTCGCGATTCTGGTGGCTTCGGCGCCGTGACGTCGTGGGTGTCGCGTCCGCTCCGACGCGCCGTTCTTCGGGGGAAGTGCGTCGATGATCCGATCTGTAGTCCGCCTCCCGGATCCAGCCGGGTGAGCCTTGTCCCCTCCTTGTGTGTGAGGTAGCGCACCTGCCTTCTTGACCGGGAACTCGGCACATCGGTATGATTCTACTCAGTAGACATGATTTCTATCTAGTGAAATCTGATGGCTGAGGGTGGAGGAGTTCCGGCATGCGCACAGAAGAGATCGATGTCCTGATCAGTGAGGTGGGGCCGCGTGATGGTCTGCAGAGCGTGGACCGGGCCATGCCCACCGAGCTGAAGTTCCGGTGGGTCGAGGCTCTGGCCGCCGCGGGGTTGCGGGAGATCGAGGTCGGTTCCTTCGTCTCGCCCAAGCGTCTGCCGCAGATGGCGGACACGGGTCAGGTGGTGGCTCATGCCCGGGGGCTCGAGGGGCTGAATGTCCTGGCGCTGGTGCCGAATCTGCGTGGGGCCCAGGACGCGGTGGCGGCGGGGGCCAAGGCGCTGACCATGCCGATCTCCGCCTCTCGGGCGCACAGCCTGGCGAACATCGGCAAAACCCCGGAGGAAGCGATCAGGGAAGTGGGCCGGGTGGCCGATTTCCTGGCCTCCCGGGATGAGCCGGTGAGCCTGGAGGTCGGTATCTCCACGGCCTTCGGGTGCACGATCCAAGGGCCCGTCCCGGAGGACGAGGTCCTGGAAATCGCCCGGTTGTGCGCCGAGGCGGGCGCCGACAGTGTGGGGCTCTCGGATACCACCGGCAGCGCCAACCCGGCGCAGGTCAGCCGGATGTTCACCGCCCTGCGCCGGGAGCTGGGCGAGCGGGCCGGCGGGGCGCATCTGCACAACACCCGCGGGCAGGGTCTGGCCAATGTCGTGGCCGCCCTGGACGCGGGGGTGAGAACACTGGACGCCTCCCAGGCCGGTCTGGGCGGGTGCCCCTATGCGCCCGGGGCCAGCGGCAACATCGTGACCGAGGACCTGGTCTATCTGCTGGAGTCGATGGGACTGCGCACCGGGGTGGACCTGGAGGCGTTGATCGCGGCCCGGGAGATCATCCGAGAGGGATTGCCCGGGGAGCCGTTGTACGGCCATGTGCCCGATGCCGGGGTGCACAACGGCTTCGTCTACGCCGGGACCCAGGAGGTCACCCGATGAACCAGCTGCCGCTGACCGGGATCAAGGTCGTGGAGTTCTCCCACATGGTCATGGGCCCGGCCGCTGGTCTCGCCCTGGCCGATCTGGGGGCCGAGGTGATCAAGATCGAGCCGGTCGGGGCCGGGGACAAGACCCGGTACCTGCCCGGCTCCGGGGCCGGCTACTTCCCGATGTTCAATCGGAACAAGAAGTCCCTGGCCGTGGACCTCAAGAGCGCTGCCGGTCTCGAGCTGGTCCGGGAACTGATCGATCAGGCCGATGTGGTCACCGAAAACTTCCGCCCCGGCGGGCTGGAAGCCATGGGCCTGGGCTACGAACAGCTGTCGGAGACCAACCCCGGGCTGGTGTACCTGTCGATGAAGGGCTTCCTGCAGGGCCCCTACGAGCACCGGGCCGCCCTGGACGAGGTGGTGCAGATGATGGGCGGTTTGGCTTACATGACCGGGCCCCCCGGTCAGCCGCTGCGGGCCGGGACGTCGGTCAACGACATCATGGGCGGACTGTTCGGGGCGATGGCGGTGATGGCTGCCCTGCTGGAGCGGACCCGCACGGGGCGCGGGCAACAAGTGCGCAGCTCGTTGTACGAGAACAACGTCTTCCTCGTCGGCCAGCACATGGCCCAGTACGGGGTCACCGGGGTCGCCGCCTCACCCATGCCCGCCCGCCTGTCGGCCTGGGCGGTCTACGAGGTCTTCGACACCCGGGATGAGAAAATCTTCATCGGCGTCGTCAGCGACACACACTGGCGCTCCTTCTGCTCCGCCTTCGAGCTGGAGGAACTGGCCCAGGACCACTCCCTGGCCACCAACCCCGCCCGCGTCGCGGCCCGGGACCGGATCCTGCCGGTGATCCGGCACCGGCTGTCCCAGCTGACCCGGGAGGAGGCTTCGGCGCTGTGCGAGGCCGCGAACCTGCCCTTCGCCCCGATCCAGCGCCCCGAGGACCTGTTCACCGATCCGCACCTGGCCCAGCCCGGGGCCATGCCGGAAGTGACCCTGGCCAACGGCCAGAAGCTGCCACTGCCGGCCCTGCCCATCGAGATGGACGGCCACCGACTGGGGGTGCGCCTAGATCTGCCGCAGGCCGGTGAGCACAGCGCGACCCTCGCCGCGGAGCTGGGATATGACCCGCAGCAGGTGGAGGAACTGATCGAGGCCGGGGTGATCTCGGCCCCGGTGCACGAACAGCACCAGGCACCACACCTGACCTGACACCAGCACACCCAGCCGTGGGCCCCGAGGCAACCGCCTCGGGGCCCACGGCATATGTGCGTCCGGGGACCGCCTGGCGGGGCCGGCCACGTTCGTGGCCAGGGGGCGGTGTCGGTCGGTCCGCGCCACCGGGTCGGCATCTGTGGCCACCAGGTGAGGCTGGGCATGGTGGCGACACCGCCGGCGGCGGCGGGGACTCCCTCAGCGGCGACACCGCTGCGGCCCGTGGCAGGGGCAGTGATGAGTGGTGGGTCGTCGGTGATGCGGATGCTGAGGCGTCCCGCTCGTCCACGAGAGACCACTACTGAGCAGGTGCATCGATCTCACAACTTTGGTCGACGTCGGTGGCGCCGTCGTCCCGTAGCGATCTGCCTTGAAGGGGAGTGCTGGTCGACAGACTCGGGCGCCCATGGAAGTCGAAGGCCATAGACGGCTCCCGGTGCCGGCAGCGCAGAGCCTCGAATGAGTGATCAGCTCATGGGGCCGGGCGGGCCTCGCCCGTGCTGCCGGTGCCGGGGCGGTCCTGGGGGCATAACGTGGAAGGGGCGCCCCCGGCGTGTGCCGGGGGCGCCCTGGTAGGTGGGGTGCTCGTTGGGCTCAGACGTCGACGCGGGCGCGTTGGCGCAGGCGCACGATGGCGATGGCGATTATCGCGGCGGCGAGCAGGGTGTAGAGGGTGATGGTGATGCCGCTGCTGACCAGTGCGGTGGCGTCGCCTTCGCTGATCGCCAGGGTGCGGCGCAGCTCGGTCTCGGCCAGGGGCCCCAGGACCACGGCGATCAGCACCGGAGCCAGGGGCAGTCCGTAGCGGCGCAGCAGGAAGCCTATCAGGCCGATGCCGATGAGCAGGAACACGTCGGCCAGGGACCCGCCGGAAGCGTAGACGCCCAGGGCGGCGAACAGGGCGATCCCGGCGTAGAGGTACTGACGCGGCACCACCAGCAGTTTCGCCCACAGCGGGGCGAAGGGCAGGTTGAGGATCAGCAGCACCACCAAGCCGATGAACAGGCTGGCCAGCAGGGTCCAGACCAGGTCTCCGTTGGTCTCGAACAGCAGCGGCCCGGGCTGCATCCCGTACTGCACGAAGGCGGCGAGCATGATCGCTGCCGTGCTGGAGGTGGGCAGCCCGAGGGTGAGCAGCGCGCCCATGGCGGTGCCGGCGGTGGCGTTGCCGGCCGCCTCCGGGGCGGCAACGCCCTGGATGGCGCCGCGGCCGAACATGGGGTTGCGGCGGCGGCGGTCCAGGCGGCGTTCGGTGCCGTAGGCCAGGAAGGTCGGGATCTCGGATCCGCCCACCGGGATCACCCCGAAGGGCAGCCCGTAGGCGGTGCCGCGCAGCCAGGCCGGGGCGGCCTGGCGCATCTCTTGCAGGCTCAGCCAGGGGCGTCCCTGGGTGGTGATCAGTGCGGTGGTGGGGTGGTTGCGGCGGGAGGCGATGTAGATGACCTCGCCCAGGGCGAGCATGCCCACGGTGACCACGATGATGCTGATGCCGTCGAAGAACTGGGGGATGCCCAGGGTGAAGCGTGAGGCCCCGGACTGGGCGTCGATGCCGACGAAGGCGATCGCCAACCCGATCAGCAGGGCGGCCAGGCCCTTGAGCACGGAGTCGGCCACGACCGCGGAGATGGCCACGAAGGCGAACACGGCCAGGGCGAAGTACTCGGCCGGGCCGAACAAGGTCGCCATCTCGGCCATCAACGGGGCGCCGAAGGCCACCAGGGTGGTGGCGATCAGCCCACCGGAGAACGCGCCGATGGCCGCGGTGGCCAGGGCCTGGGCCGCACGGCCGGACAGGGCCATCTTGTGGCCTTCGAAGGTGGAGGCGATGGCCGAGGAGTTGCCCGGGGTGTTGAGCAGGATCCCGGAGATCGAGTCGCCGAACAATCCGCCGAAGTAGACCCCGGCGAACATGATGAACGCCCCGGTGGGGTCCAGGGTGAAGGTCACCGGCAGCAGCAGGGCCACCGCCATCGAGGACCCCAGCCCGGGCAGCACCCCGACGGCGGTGCCCAGCATCGCCCCGAAGAACACGTAGAGCAGATTCATCGGGGTCAGCGCCGCGGCGAAGCCCTCGAGCAGCAGAGGCAGTGAATCCATGGTCAGAACCATCCCAAGATGCCAGGCGGGAGCCGAAGACCGAGCCCCGCGGAGAACGCCAGTTGAATCAAGCAGGACATGCCCAGCGCCACGAGCAGATCGAAGAGCCGGCGCCGGCTGCCCAGGCCGCGGGCCACACCCCAGAACAGGACGGTGCCGGCCAGGATCCAGCCCAGCGGCAGCAGCACGGCGGCGAAGACGAGGAAGGATGCGACCACGGTGCCGGTCGCGACCCAGTCCGTGCGCGGCCGCCCGTCACGGGCACGCTCGGATGGGTGGGTGCCCCGGTGGGCGCGCAGAATCTGAACGGTCATCGCGGCCGCGACCACGAAGAGCAGGCCGGTGATGATCGTCGGGAAGAACCCGGGGCCCGGCCAGGCGGCGGAGGCGGGGACCTCCATGGTCACCAGCCCGTAGGTCAGGTACCCGCCGATGGCCACCAGCAGCGCTGGGACCGCCAGCTCGTCCAGGCGCACCGGCGGATCACCGTCGTGGGTCACCGGTGGGCCCACGGGGGGTTCCGGGGGGAGCTGCTCCGTGGCCGGAACAGTCTGTGTCGGGGTGTGGGGAGCGTTCATCACTACAGTCCTGCTTCCTCGATCACGGAACGGATCCGATCGGTTTCTTCGGCGATGAAGGCGCTGAACTGCTCGGCGGTGTTCTCCTCGCTGTCCCAGCGGTTGCGCTCGAGCGCGTTCTGCCACTCGCCGGTGGCCACGGTCTCGTCGATGATCGCGTTGAGCTCCTCCAGGTCCTCACCTGCGACACCGGGGGCGGCCACGACCCCGCGCCAGTTGATCAGGTCCACCTCCAGGCCGGCCTCGTGGAAGGTCGGGACCTCGATGCCGTCCACGGGCTCGGGCGCCGAGATGGCCAGGGCTCGCATGTCCCCGGACTCGATCTGGGAGCCGAACTCGACGTAGCTGGAGATCCCGGCGTCAATGCTGTTGGAGAGCATCGAGGTGAGAATCTCCCCGCCGCCGGAATAGGAAATGTAGTTGATGTCTTCCGGATCCAGCCCGGCGGCCTGGCCCATCAGCCCTGAGAGCACGTGCTCGGTCCCACCCAAGGAGCCCCCGCCGATGGACAGCGCGCCCGGGTCCTTCTGCCAGGCGGCCACGAATTCCTCCAGCGTCCGGTAGGGCGAGGAAGCGGGCACGGCGAGCACCATGTAGTCATCGGCCAGCCGGCGCAGCGGCACGGTCTGCGTCAGGTCCTGACCCAAGCCGTTGACCTCGATGCCGCCCACCATGGTGGTGCCGGTGACCAGCACGACGTCCTCGCGCCCGTGCATCTGCAGCAGCTGGTTCAGCCCGATGGTTCCGGCCGCCCCGGGCATGTTGACGACCTGCGGGTTGCTGACCACCCCGTTCTCGCGCATCGCCGCCTGCAGCTCCCGGGCGACCGTGTCCCAGCCGCCCCCGGCCGAGGCCGGGGCGATGATGGTCAGCCCCGTCCGGGCGCCCGAGACCGCGCCGGCCTGATGGGCGTCGATCCCCGCCAAGGCCACCACAGGCACGAGTGCGCCCAACGCGACCCACTTCCCGACTTTCTTGATCATGTTCCCCTCCTCGCCGGAGCCACCAGAATTCTATCTAGTAGCATTGACTAACGTACAGTAGAACGTCGAGGGTGTTGTGATGTCAAGCACAGACAGATGAACGGGGTAAAAGATGAGTGTGATCGTTGCCTACGGAGCAACCGAAGAAAGCGAAGCGGCCCTCACCCACGGCGTGGCCGAAGCCGCACGCCGGCGGGTGCCACTGCACGTGGTCGCCACCAGTACGGAGGCCGACACGGCCGCCCAGCAACGACTTCACAGCATGGGGGAGAAGATCCAGCAGTGGGCGATGCACGAGGTGCCGGCTCAGCAGAGCCCGGCCCATGCGGTGCTCGATGTGGCCGCCGCCGAGAAGGCTCAGGTCATCGTGGTGGGCACCCGGCACCGCTCCGCGGTGGGCAAGCTGCTGATGGGCAGTCTGGCGCAGGAGATTCTGCTCAGCGCCGAGGCGCCCGTGCTGCTGGTCAAGCCGCAGCGCTGAGGATCAGGCCCTGACGGTGCGGCGGCCGTCCAGCTCCTCCTGCAGCTGGGCGGCCTCACCCCGCAGCAGCTCGATCAGCCCCGGCACGGACTCCTCGGTGATGCGGGTACGCGTGCCCACCAGGGTCAACGCGCCCAGAAAGGCGCCCCCGGCGCCGAAGACCGGCACCGACACCGCGACGGTCTCCGGGTCACGCTCCCCGAAAGAAGCGCGGTAGCCCTCCGCGCGCACCTGCCGGTGGATCTCGGTGTCCCCACCGGTGTAGGCCATCAGCACATGCCCGCCGGCCCCCCGATCCAAGGGGAGACGCACGCCTTCCTCGATGTGGTGGCGCAGCGGGTGCTTGGAGTGATGACGGTAGAGACACACCCGGTCCTCGCCCTCCCGCACGTAGAAGGCCGCCGTCTCCCCAGAGGCCTCGCTCAACCGCTTCAGCGCCGGGCGGATCACCTCACCCAGATCGAAGGAATCCCGGTACAACGACCCCAAGCGCAACACCGTGGGCCCCAACCGGAAGTGACCGTCTGCGTCACGGCGCAGATACCCCCAGTACTCCAAGGACCCGGCCAGGCGCAGCGTGGTGCTCGGATACAACCCCGTCCGCTTGGCGATCTCCGTCAACGACAGGCGGACATCGTTCTCGCTGAAGACATCCAGGATCGACAGCGCCCGCTCCACCGCATCGACCTTCTTGCGCTCCTCGGTTGCACCCTTGGCCACGTCACCACACCTCCACGGAACGAACTGCGTTCTGCCACCTTCCCGGCGACCACAAACCAATTCTACTGGATGGAAGACGAATTTCTATCAGGTAGAACGTTGACTCCCATGCCGAAACGCAGAAGTGGGCGACGGTCGAGTCCCGGCCCAGGTCGACCGTCAAAGGTTTTAAGGGTGAAGGACTGCTCCAAGTGGATGGCCACAAGGGAAGGGATGCAAGACGTCTCGTCGCAAAAAACTGCACCCGCATGTTTCCGCGGTTCGGCCTGTCTCGCATCCTTGTGCTTTATCCATGCCTCTAGAATTCGATACTCAACGTTAGTTACGAGACAGATGAGGTGGACGTGGGGAAGCTCATCGGGTATGCCCGGGTATCGACACGGCAGCAGGATGCGGACCGTCAGGTATCCGACCTGCTACATGCCGGCGTGCGACGCGATGACATCTACATGGACAGTGGAGTGTCTGGAGGCCGTGCATCACGCCCACAGTTCGACAAAGCAGTGGCCGCCCTCGAAGAGAGCGACACCTTGGTCATCACCACGCTGGACCGGTTGGGGCGATCGACTCAGAACATGCTGAGCTTCGCCGAAGAGCTGCGGGGCACAGGTGCCGGGCTGCGGGTGCTGAACCTCGGTGGGGGAGACGTGGACACCGCGACCCCGATGGGTTCCATGGTCTTCACCGTCATGGCCGCCCTGGCGCAGATGGAGTTGGAGATCAAGCGGGAGCGGATCACCGACTCGGTGGCCAAACGGAGGGCCGCCGGTAAGGACCTGGGCGGGCGGCGTCAGACTTTCACCGACTCCCAGATCCGCAACGCCCTGCGCCTGATCGAGTCCGGGGAGCCGGCCACCCAGGTCGCTCGAGACCTGGGGATGTCGCGGGCGACCCTCTACCGGCGGATCCGGGAGCTGCCGCAAGCGAGGACCATCTGAGTCCGATGCGTCACGGGATCGTCCGGGAAGTGGTGGCTGTCTGGGCGGGGGTGACGTGGATGGTGGCCTGCTGCAGATGGGGGACGTGTAGGCGCAGGTGCTCCTCGACGGCGTGGGCGAGGTTGTGGCCGGCCTCCACGCTCAGGGTGTTCTCCACGGCGATCGCTACCTCGGCCTCCAGGCGGTGCCCGCTCCACCGGGCCCGTGTCCGGCCCACCGCTGCGACCCCGGGTACGGCGGCGGCCGTGCGCTCGATCAAGTCCAAGGTCCCGTCCTCGACGCCGTCCATGAGCCGGCGCACGACCGTGCGCATCGACCCGACCAGCACCGCGATGATCACCGCGGCAATGGCCAGGCCGATCACCGGATCCACCCACGGGAGCCCGAACCAGGCGCCGATGACCCCGAGCACCACCGCTAGGGAGGTCAGGGCGTCGGTGCGGGCGTGCTGGCCCTCGGCGATCAGCGCCGCTGAGCCGATGCGCCGCCCGGCCCGGATGCGATAGCGGGCCACGACCTCGTTGCCGGCGGCCCCGACAAGGGCGGCAGCCAGGACCCACCCGAGGTGGGTCATGTCCTGCTGGGTGGTCAGCGCCCGCAGTGATTCCCAGACGATCAGCGCGGCCGAGAGGGCGATCACGGCCCCGATGAGCAGCCCGACCAGGTCCTCGGCCCGCCGGAACCCGTAGCTGTAGCGCCGGGTGGGGGCCTGGCGGCCGAGGCGGAAGGCAATGATCAGCGGGATGGTCGTGGCCAGGTGCCCGAGGTTGTGCACGGTGTCAGCGAGTAGGGCCACCGACCCGCTGAGCCAGACGATGACGATCTGCAGCAGTGCCGTGGCCCCCATCCCGGCCAGGCTGATCCAGGCGGCGCGGATGCCGATGGAACTGGCCTGCTCAGCGGTCTGGATGGCCTCGGTGTGGTCATGGCTGTGCGGGATGAGGGCGTGCTTGAGCCGGGCCCAACCGCCGTGGTGCCCATGACCCTCATGGTGACCATGGCCATGGTCCTGGGAGTGGGTGGGAGAGTCGCCGTGTGCGGGGGTGGGCCGGGCTGGTTTCACACTGGAAGCGTATCTACGTAGATACGAAGATACAAAGGCGCAGATAGCATGGTGCCGTGCACGACGAGCTGGTCCACCCTGCCCCCGATGATGAGCATGCCCGGATCGCTGCGGGAACCTTCCGCATGCTCTCCGATGCGACGCGGGTGAAAATCCTCTGGGCACTGTTCCAGGGCGAGTCCAGCGTGAACGCCCTGGCCGAGCTGGTCGGCGCCGCGCCCACGGCGGTGAGCCAGCACCTGGCCAAGCTGCGCCTGGCCGGATTGGTGGAGAGCCGGCGGCAGGGCACTTTCGCGTACTACTGGGCGACCGACACCCACGTGCACCGCCTGCTGGCCGAGGCGCTCTCGCACGCCGAGCACATCACCGGTGCCGCCCCGGCAGGCGCCCCGCACAGCTACCGCGCTACAGGCGCTGCTCGCAACGGGTGACCCACTCCATGTATCTCGCCGGGCGCGTTCGAGTCACAAAGCCGACGAGGGGGACTGCCGCACCGATAGGTGCACTTATCGGTGCGGCAGTCCCCTTTCGGCACTTGAAGGGGCCGTTCGTTGGCCACACGTCGACGCGGGGCCTATGGCAGTTCAAAGGTGACGGCGGGATGTGAAGTGGATTGTGGAGCTTCCCTCAAGACGACATGAAGATTCCCTGAAGCTTGCTCTGCTGGGTGCTCTACGTCCTGTTTTTCTGGGTCGATGAGGGCATAGTTTGCCAGTGAGAACACCCCGTTCTCATCCGTTCGTGCACGGACATTCGGGTGCCCCAGTATTCCTCCCCAGGGCTGGGGCGCCCGTCTTTAACGTGAAGGGGTGATCTGGCTCGGATCACAGGGTCCGACGGACCCCGGGCCACCTCGCGGGTCCTGCGCTGGGTCTCCCTTTCCTCGTTTCGTGCTTCGGTCGCACGGAGAAGCGCCTGCGTCGCCCATGGACCTTGGAGTCTTCATGGAACCTTGAGAATCCCGCGACGGGGACTCCAAGTGAGGCGTCCACCCTGGGACAGAGGGTCCCGGATGCACCGGGACCTTGTCGTTAACAGGGGGAATGATGAGTACTGGATCGAGGATGGGAGGGCATTTGCCGGCGGGTCTTGGAGACGCGGTGGTAAGGCCCACCCGCCGGTTGGTGGGGATCGATGCGGCCAGGGGGCTGGCGCTGATCGGGCTGATGGCCATTCATCTGCTACCGGCTTGGAACGAGGAGACCGGGGAAGCGAGCTGGTCGTTGCGGCTGTTCTCGGGGGACTCAGCGGCCCTGTTCGCCCTGCTGGCAGGGGTGGGGCTGGCACTGACCTCCGGGGGGCGGCACCCGCACGAGGGTAGGACGATGACCGCTGACCGGATCGGCCTGGTGGTGCGCGCGGTGCTGATCGCGATCGTGGGGTTGTGGATCGGGACGCTGATGTCGGAGGACCCGCCCGCTTACAACATCCTGATCTACTACGGGGTGTTCTTCCTGCTGGCGATTCCGTTCCTGCATGCAGGCCCGAAGGCCCTGTTCATCTCCGCAGTGCTTTTCGGGGTGGTGTCCCCGATGCTGATGCAGGGACTCCAAAATGCGTTGCCCGAATTCGTCTCCTACAACCCCACGTTCACGGATCTGCTCACGCAGCCCGGTGCCACGGCCTCCCAGCTGTTGCTGACCGGGACCTATCCGGCCCTGCCGTACATGACCTATCTCCTGGTCGGACTGGGGCTGGGGCGGTTGAATCTGCGCAAGACGGAGGTTCAAGCTCGACTGGTGGTGGTGGGCGTGGGGCTGGCGATCTTCGCCCAGACCACTTCCTATGTCCTGCTCTATGCCTTGGGTGGTTACCAGCGGCTGCTGGATGCCTCCTCAATGGGCGAGCACGAGCTGGAGGATGTACTGGTCTGGGGGCCAGACTCGTTGCCCACGGAGACTGTGTGGTGGTTGGCGATCGCCACCCCGCACACCAACACCCCGCTGGCGATCGCGGCCAGCCTTGGGGTGAGCCTGGCGGTGCTGGGCGTCTTCCTGCTGATCGGCCCGAAGATCGGGGCATGGTTGTTACCGCTGTCGGCGATGGGCGTGATGACCTTGACCCTCTACACCGTCCACTTGGTGGCACTGTCCTTCGAGGCCCACTACGAGCTGCCCTACCTGTGGTTCATGGTCCACCTGGCGGTGGCGGCGCTGTTCGCGGTGGCCTGGCACCGGAGCCTGGGGCAGGGACCGCTGGAGAAGGTGGTCAGCACCAGCGTGAAAGGCACCCGCCAGCTGGTGCTGGGCAGGCCGGCCCAGGACAGCCACGGATAGGCTGTACCGGTAGCCACGACATGACGGGCCGTGCCCGCCGCAGCAGACGTGCTCTCTGCGGCGGGCACGGCCCGCCGCCGTCACGGAACGGTCTGGTGACGCTGGGGTCAGTCCGGGGGCGTGTGGCGGGGCAGGTGGATCCGGAAGCTGGTCCCGCGTCCGGGGCCGCCGCTGGTGGCCTCCAGGGTCCCGCCTTGGGCCTCGACCAGGGATTTGCTGATGGCCAGTCCCAGGCCTGAGCCCACGCGGTGGGCCTCCCGGCCGGTGTTGGCGCGGTAGAAGCGCTCGAACACGTGCGGGAGGTGCTCGGAGCCGATGCCTTCCCCGGTGTCGGTGACGGTGACAGTGACCGCCTCCGGGGTGTGGTCGGTGCGCACGGTGACGGCCCCGCCGGATGGGGTGTGGCGTAAGGCGTTCTCCAGCAAGTTGCCCAACACTTGTCCCATCCGCTCCTGATCGACCAGCACCGGTGTGACCTCCATGCCGGTGCTGATGGAGGTCACCGAGATGTTCTGAGCGGCGGCGTCCTGTTGGACGGCCGCGGCCGCCTGGGCTGCCAGCCGGCCCGGGTCCTGGAGGGTCAGCTGCAGATGGGTCATGCCTTCCTCGGCGGCGGTGAGCTGGCGGATGTCGCGGGCCAGTCGCTCCAGCCGGGCGATCTGGGCGTACAAGATGCCCGTGGTTCGTGCATCCCACTCGACCACTCCGTCCTCGATGCCCTCTAGATGTCCTTTGAGACTGGCCAGGGGGGTGCGCATCTCATGAGCCAGATCGGCCAGCATCTGGCGCCGGGTGGTGTCCACGGCGTCGAGCCTGGCCGCCATGTCGTTGAAAGACCCAGCCAGGGAGTCGAACTCCGCGCCCAGGCTGGTGGAGGTGACACGCACGTCGTAGTTGCCGGCAGCCACCTCCTGGGCGGCGGTGCTGAAGGAGACCAGGGACCGCCCGATCGTGCGGTAGAGGTAGAAGGTGAGCATCCCGGCGATGTAGAGCGCCGGGAGCCCCCCGATGGTCAGGGCGGTGAGGCTCACCGAGCGGAAGGCGTCCTCCAGGTGCACCAGTCCGGTGGCCTCATCGGCGTGGCCGGCCTCGATGAGCTCGTGATAGAACATGTTCGGCCCGACCAGCACCGCGGTGATCACCACGATGATCAGCCCGATGGCCAGCACTGCGGTCTGGGCTAGCATCAATCGCACCGTCAATGGGCTCCAGGACAAAGACCAGGCCCGGGTCCGGTCGGAGACGGCGGCGCTCATCGCCCGGTGCCCATCCGGTAGCCGATCCCGCGGATCGTGTGGATGAATGTCGGCCTGGTGGCTACGTCGCCGAGCTTCTTGCGGATCCGTCCGATGTGCACATCCACCAGGTGCTCGTCCCCGGTCCAGTGCGTGTCCCAGACCATCTCCACCAGCTGCCGGCGCGAGAGCACCAGTTGGGGGCGGGCAGCCAGGCACAGGAGCAGGTCGAACTCGATCCTCGTCAACGCCACCGGTTCCCCGCCCAGGTGCACCTGGCGGGAGTCCCCGTCCACCACCAGGTCCCCGATCACCAGCCCCTGGTCCTGGCCCGCCGGCTCCGGGACGGGTGCGGACTGGGTGCGCACCCGGCGCAGCATGGCCTGCACCCGGGCCACGAGTTCGCGCGGGCTGAACGGCTTGGTCACGTAGTCGTCGGCTCCCATCGACAGGCCCACGATCTTGTCGACCTCATCATCCCGGGCGGTGAGCATCAGGACGTGGCAGTCCGAGAAGGTCCGCACCTGACGGCACACCTCGATCCCGTCGATCCCCGGCAGCCCGAGGTCGAGCACCAGCACGTCCGGGGCGAAGTTTCGTACCGCGGCCACCGCCTCCGTGCCGTCGTGGCGCATCACGACCTCCAGCCCGGCCTTGCGCAGATAGTCCGCGATCAGCTGCGCGAGGTCGACCTCGTCGTCGACCACCAGCACACGTCCGGTGAGCGGATCCGTCATCTGTCCTCCCGGTACTGATCGCTGTGACATGAACACTGTGCTGCGAGCCCCAGCGTCCCAGGGCGACCGTGTCTGAGGCCTCGGAAACGAAACAGGGGGGTGGACTCGTCGTGGCCGGGCTCACCGGTGAACCGGTGGTCGCTGTGGCTAACGATCCCCTGCACCGGGCCGATGAGAGGGATATCGGACACTGAGAAGATCGCGTGTCGCCCCTCCACGAGCCCGGACAGACGCAACACGGCCGGGATCCGGCCACCACCACCGGGCGAGGGGACTCCGGTGGTCTCGGCCATCTCGGTGACGGTGCGCGCGCTGGAGGAACAGGACCCCAGGCGAGGGGGAGGGGGGCCGTGTCCTGAGGCAAGAGGGCGCGGTGCTGCCAAACCTACGGTTGGTCGGTGACCGTTCGGGGTGCTGCTGACTGCGCGAAGGGTGCGCGCCCATCGGGTGCCGCGTCGGGGATCACCGCACTGGACTGGACTGGCTGGAACGGGTCGACGGGGACCATGACATCCCGGTGTCGGCCCGTTCCAGTCGATGACGGCCCAGCTCGTGGTCCTGGATCAGGCCGCGAACCACTCCTCCAACCAGCCCTGCATGAGCTCGATCTCCGCCTGCTGGTCCTCGATCATCTTCTCCGCCATGGCTCGCAACTCGGGGTCGGTGCCCATCTGCAGCTCCATCTCGGCCATCTCGAGAGCCATCTGGTGGTGGGCGATCATCTCTTCGAGGAAGGCCTTGTCGAACTCATCCCCGGACCGTTTCGCCAGCTCTTCGAGGCTCATGCCGTCCATGCCGTCCATGCCGTCCATCTCGCCCATCATGGCGCCCTGCATGTCGGCATTCATGCTCCGGCCATGGCCGCCATGGCCATGGCCGTGGACGTGGTGCCCGTGGCCGTGGTGGTGGCCGTGTCCATGGTGGTGGTGTCCCGGGGTGTTCTCGGCGGCCAGCCGCTGGGCCGCTGCTTCCAGTTGCTGGATCTCCTCGGTCTGGGCCTCGATGATCTTCTCCGCCAGGTCACGGATTTCGGGACGCTCGGACTTCTGCAGGGCCAGCTCGGCCATGTCGGTGGCACCTTGGTGGTGGGGGACCATCATCACGGCGAAGTGGCGGTCGTGGTTCATGTGCCGCTCAGCGCCCGTCTGTGCGGAGGCGGAGGCAGGCTGGTGCGTCGGGGACGCGACCGCCGCGGTCGCCCCGGCACCGCTGAGGGCCAGCGCCAGGGCCGTCCCGGCGGCCAGGTGCTTGAACGTCGACGTCATGACGAATCTCTCTTTCGCAGCAGCCCGTACTGGACCTGCACATCGTGGTGTTTGCTCTGTTCAGCCTCGGGTCGAGGCGGACCGATCCATCCACGGTAGCCCCGCCGCAGCTGGCTTCGCCGGGCTGGGAGGGCTGGGCGGTAGATCTTCACTGAACCTTCAAGAGCGGGCCCATCAGGCGGCCAGATCGGGGTGTTCCCCGGCGGTGGATGGGTGCAGGCATCTCCGGTTCTGACCGACCGATCCTGGATGCTGATCAGGTGGGGGGCACACCCGCCGCCCGCCACGAGCGGCATTCGTGGCGGACGGAGGGTTGGCTCAGCGGAAGGTGACGTAGCCGACCGTCGGCATGGCATTCACGCTGTGCACGAAGGTGCCCTGGGTGGGATTCAGCGCGGAGATCATCTTGCCGCCACCAAGGTAGATCCCGATGTGGGCCCCGCCGTTCTGGACGACGAGGTCGCCAGGCTGCGGGTCGGTGGTCAGGGTGCCGGCCGCCCACTGCTGCTGGCTAGTGCGGGGGAGGTCGATGCCCTGCTGGGCGTAGACCCACTGGGTGAAGCCGGAGCAGTCCCAGGCGCCGAAGTCCGTGCCGCCCCAGACGTAACCGGTGCCGGCTCCCTGCATCGCTGTGCCCACGATCCCGGAGGCGCCGGTAATTTCGGTGATGTCCGCCGATTGGGTGGACACCGCCACGGCCGATGTAGCCTGCTCGGGCGCGGCCGGGGCCTGGGAAGAGGCGGTGGAGACGGTCTGCGGGGCGGCCGCGGGCTGGGAGGCCGCCGAGGTGTAAGTCGTCAGTGCGGACGCGGGGGTCGCGTAGGCGGGGGCGGTCTCTGCGGGGACCTCGGCGTAGGCCTGGGCCGGGGCGATGGAGCCGATGAGCACCGCACCGGCGGTGGCAGCGATCGTGGTGTTGCGCACGGCGTGAGAGGTGGTCTCGGCACGGTGGCGGGCAGCGTGGCGCTTGAAAACAGTCATGGGTGAGTTCCTCCCTTTGCCTACGAGGTGAGCTGTCGGATGCGGGTGGGAGACACCCGGCCGGCAGAGCGCACGCGCTCTGCCGGCTTAACCCCAAGGCCCCGGATCACCGGGACCGAAAATGGTTCCCCCGCTTCTGCCAAGCGATATCTCTTCAGGAACCTCGAGCACCGGCAGAATTCGGCGATGTGCACGAGGGCGCCGACCGGATCAGTCATCGGCACGCAGTGGACAGTAGCCCATCCATAACGAAAGTGTCACGTTTAGGTCACGGCCTGGATTCTCTCCTCAGTCGGGAGCGGGAAGCTGTGATTCCGGCCTCGGAAAAATACGCCCCGAGGAAGTGAAACCGTCACGCAGCAGGACCCGTCGCGTAGCTCACACCGGTCTTTCAAAGCGCTCTGACTAGGACACATGGCATGGTGGCGCGCGTTTCGCTGGACGCAGCCGACAGCGACAGGGCTCTGCAACCATGCGCAGTCTTCAGCGCGGGCCGGGCCAGCACCAAGATTGTTGGGGAGGATTTTCAAGGTGGCTCACAGTTTGGGAGGGCTTCGGAAGTGCCCTTCCGAGGCCTTAGGGCAGGGTTTCTTCATGAAATCTCCATATTCAGCCCGCTGCACCGATGTAGAGGCCAGGTAGTGAGGCGGGATCGCGGATTCTTGAGGCGTTGATCTTCATCAAATCTTCAAGCTTTCGGGTCGCGTCACACAGAATCGGCAGTTTACTGTCGATGACATGGCGGGCTGGCTCCGGCCGGTTCGTCTCCTCGACCGAACCGACGAAGGAGCAAGCCATGACCCATCACGTGAGCGCGATGCTGGAGACCTACCCGAAGGACCTCGGGGGAGTGGACCAGGGCAAGCTGGCGGCCTGTATCGAGGCCTGCTTCGAGTGCGCCCAGACCTGCACCGCTTGTGCCGATGCCTGCCTGTCCGAGGACATGGTCGCCGAGCTGACCAAGTGCATCCGCACCAATCTCGACTGCGCGGACCTGTGCGAGGCCACCGGGCGGGTGCTCTCCCGGCACACCGGCTACGACGCGAACATCACCTTGGACGCGATCCGGGTCTGCCAGATGGCGTGCAAGGCGTGTGCTGATGAGTGCGAGCAGCACGCGGACATGCACGAGCACTGCCGGATCTGTGCTGAGGCCTGCCGTCGCTGCGAGGCCGCCTGTGCGGCACTGGTCGCCTCCCTGGGCTGAGCCCAGACTCGCGCTGACCCACGGACGCCGATGACCGGCCTCCGTCGGTGAAAGAGGAGCCTGATGGGCTGATCGGGCGTGCCCGGATGCGGGTTCCCTCTTCCCCCCGCCCCTTGTTCAGTACAGCTCTGCCCGCGCGGTTTGTTCACGCGCAGGGTACGGGGCTGATGACCGAGCCGGCACCTCGGGGTCGAGCTCCTTCATTGCGGAAGAGAGACATCATCATGCGTTCCATCCAGTTCCCTGGCCGTCGCACGGCGGCCGCCGCCTCCACCGTTGTCGTCGCCACGGCCCTGTGGGGCGGGGCCAGCGCCCCAGTGTTCGCCCACGGACAGGTGACCACCCCGGTCTCGTCCCACGCCCAGGATCAGGCCCCGGAGGACATGCTCGGCCCCGATCCCACCTCCCCGACCGCCTACGAATTCGGTGAGACCCTGGCCGGTTTGGAGGGCGAGCAGCTGGAGGTCACTTTCCTGGCCGAGATCATTGGCCACCACCAGGCCGCGATCGAGATGGCCCAGCTGGAGCTCGAGCGCGGGACCAGCCCGGACATCCGCACCCACGCGGAGAACATCATCGCCAGCCAGCAGCACCAGATCGACCAGTTCACCACCTGGTTGGAGGAGTGGTACGGGTTGACCCCGGAAGAGGCCAAGGCTCAGGCCCCGGAGGAAGCACAGGAGGAGATGAAGATCCTGGAGGAGGAGACCCGGATGATGGTCGAAGAACTGGCCGCTGTTGAGGCTGGCGAGGACTTCGACGTCGCTTTCGTGCAGAAGATGATCCCGCACCACAACGGCGGGATCGTCGAGTTCCTCGAGCTGCAGTCCCGCGCTGATCATGCTCAGCTGCGGGTGGCCTCCAGCGCTGGGATCACCGCGCAACAGGCGCAGATCGCGGACTTCCGCACCTGGCTGGCCGGCCAGAACTGAACGAGCACGCTCATGGTGAGGGGCCCGTCCACCGACGGGCCCCTCACCGTGAGCCGGTCGCGCGACCGGCTTCAGGGGTGAGTGTGGGGCTGCTGCCCGGTGCTGTTCGCCCCGTCGCGCCGGCGGACGACGACCCACTGTGCGACGACGATGATCAGGGCCACCACGGCGGTGACCACCAGGGTGAACGGGTCCGACTGGGCCTTCAGCAGCACGAACGGCACGAGCACCGCGGCGTCGAGCAGGATCGCGATCCCGGGGATCCAGGGCTTGGCCCCGACATCGTCCTTGAGGTGGCGCAGGATGCCGAGGTGGATGGCGATGTCCATGGCCAGGTACAGGATGGCGCCGAGGGAGGCGATCTGGGACAGGTCGAAGAACGCGGCCATCAGCATCGCCAGCCCGGCCGTGATGTAGAGGGACTGGTGACCCTCCTGCCCCGGCAGCCCGGGGGCCTGGCCCATGTCGCGGAGCATGTCGTAGAGCTTCGAGACCGAGAACAGGCTCGCGACCAGTCCCGACAGCGTCGCGACGACGGCGATCACCACGGTCAGCGTCACACCCCAGGCGCCGAACATCGGCTCGGCCGCCTCGGCCAGGGCGTAGTCCCGGGCCGCCACGATCTGCGGCACGGTCAGGCTGCCGGTGACCGCGACGGTGATCAGCAGGTAGAGCACGGTGCATAGGGCGATGGAGATCATGATGGAGCGGCCGATGTTGCGCTGCGGCTGCTGCAGGTCCGCGCCCTGGTTGGTGATCGTGGTGAAGCCCTTGTACGCCAGGATGCACAGGGTGGTCCCGGCCAGGAAGCCCAGCCAGCCCGCCTCCGGTGGGGTGCGGTCGGCGGCGGTGAACAGCCTGCCCAGGGAGGACACCCCTGCCGCGAGGATGCCCGCGACCGCCAGCACGGCGATCCCGACGATCTTGATTGCCGCGGTCACCGTGGCGGAGCGCTCCACCCACCGGTTGCCCACCAGGTTGACCAGGGCGGCGGCCGCGATGGCCACCACCGCCAGCACCGGCACCCACACCGCGGAGTCCTGCAGGCCGAAGGGGCGCAGCAGGTAGGAGGCGAAGGTGCGGCCCAGCAGGGACTCGGCCAGGATCATCGACACGTACATGAACAGGGAGAAGGACCCGGCGAGAACCCCGGGGCCGTAGGCGGCCTTGAGTAGCATCGCGATCCCGCCGGAGGACGGGTTGGTGGCCGAGTAGCGGATGTAGGAGTAGGAGCTGAACGCCACGACCACGGCCCCGGCGAGGAACGCCCAGGGCACCCAGCCCCCGGCCAGCTCCGCGACCTGCCCCACGAGGGCGAAGATGCCCGCACCGATCATCACCCCCGTGCCCAGGGCGACGGATCCGGTCAGGGAGAGCTTCTGCTGCGTCTGCGTGCTGTCGTTCATGGGGAGCTGCACGTCCTTCCTGCCGGGGTGCGATCGTTTCTCGGCGGTGGGGTTGTCGGACAAGGTCGGTGGGTCGGGCCCACCGCCGCTCAGCGGACCTCGAGGGTGCCCATCATGCCGAGGTCTTCGTGGTCGAGGGTGTGGCAGCGGAAGACGGGGCGGCCGCCGAAGTCGTCGAAGGCCACCCGGACGGTGACCCCCCCCCGAAGGCCGGGATGTTGACCACGTCCCGCCACCGCGGTGCGGAGACGTCGCGGCCCTCCTCGGCCACGACCTGCAGGGGTCACACGTGCAGGTGCACCGGGTGGTCCAGGGGGCTGGAGTTGGTCAGGGTCCACACCTCCACGGTGCCCACCCGGACCCGCTGGTCGGTGCGCTCGGCGTCGTACCCTTACCCGTCGATCGTGAAGGACATCATGCGGCCCGGTCTTCCTCCGCCGCATCCAGGGACAGCTGCTGGCGGCGGCTCAGCGGGCTCACCGGTCGCCTTCTTCCAGGGTCCGTAGGCGTTCCCGGTACTCCTCGGTGTTGATCTCTCCGCGGGCGTAGCGCTCCTGGAGGATCTCCCGGGACCGGCGCGGGCCTGCACCCGTCGTCGGCGGCGCGGTGCCGCCCTGCCAGGTGCCGCCGCCCGAGCCGCTGGTGAACGCCTTCACCAGCACGAAGACCAGCACCACCGTGCCCCCGATGAGCAGGAGCCAGAACAGCCACATCCACCCCATGCCGTCACCCCACATCATGACGGGTTCCTTCCGTGGTAGTTGGCGCTGTTCCGGGGCCGCCCTGTAGCGGCCCCGGACGACCTGCGGAGTCTCAGGAGCCGCTGGGCAGGCCCTGGAGCAGGCCCTCCATCTCGGTGATCTCGGCCTCCTGGGCCTCGATGACGTCCTGGGCCAGGGCCACGGCCTGCGGGTTCTGCCCCTGCTCGACCTGGTCGCGGGCCATCTCGACCGCGCCCTCGTGGTGGGCGGTCATCTGCTCCAGGTACAGCCGGGAGGCCTCGGTGCCCTGGGCGTCCTCCAGGGCCTGCATGTCCTCCTCGCTCATCATCCCGCTCATCCCCGCCCCGGAGCCGTGGTCCATGCCCTCCATGCCGCCGGACTCCATCATGGGCTCCTGGCCCCAGGCCTCGAGCATGGCGTTCATGCGCTCGATCTCCGGGCCCTGGGCGTCGATCACCTGCTGGGCGAAATCGGCGACCTCGGCCGGCACCTCCTCCTTGGCCAGCAGCGTCTCGCTCATCTCCACGGCCTGCTCGTGGTGCGGGACCATCATCTGGGCGAACATCACGTCCGCGTCGTTGTGCTCTTCGGCGATCGGCTCCTCGGAGGCCGAGGTGGTGCTGGGGGTCTCGGGGGCGGCGGTGGCCGGGGCGGCGGTCTCCGCGCTCGTGCCGGTGTCCTGCTCGTCGGCGCCGGTGCCGCAGCCGGTCAGGGCCAGGGCGGAGGCCAGGGCGAGGGTGCTGAGGGCGGTGGTTCGCTTCATGGGGGTGTCCTTCTCTTCTTGTCGGTTGTGTCGGTGGGTCAGTGGGTGGGGGCAGTCGTGGACTGCTCGGCGGGACGGCGGTCCTCGGCGCTGACGGCGGCCAGATGGGCCGGGTCGAGGTCGAGGCGGCGCAGCAGCTGGGCGTTGAGCGCCACCACGATCGTGGACGCCGACATCAGCACCGCGCCCACGGCCGGGGACAGCACGATCCCGATCGGCGCGAGCACCCCGGCGGCCAGGGGCACGGCGACCACGTTGTAGCCGGCGGCCCAGACCAGGTTCTGGATCATCTTCCGGTAGCTGGCCCGCGACAGCTCGATCATCGACAGCACGGACCGGGGGTCGTTGCCGGCCAGGACCACCCCGGCCGACTCCATGGCCACGTCGGTGCCGGCGCCGATGGCGATGCCGACCTCGGCCCGGGCCAGGGCGGGGGCGTCGTTGACGCCGTCGCCGACCATGGCCACGGTCATCCCCCGGGACTGGAGCTCGACGACCTTGGTGTCCTTGTCCTGCGGGAGGACCTCGGCGAAGACCTCGTCGATGCCGAGCTCGGCGCCCACGGCCTCGGCGACCTGGCGGGCGTCGCCGGTGATCATCGCCACGCGCACCCCCCTGTCCTGCAGGGCGGCCACGGCGGCGCGGGACTCGGGGCGGACCTTGTCCTCCAGGGCCAGGGCACCGATGACCGCTCCGTCCCGGAGCACGTGGAGGACCCCGGCGCCGCGGCTGGTCCACTCGTCCACGCCCGCCCGCAACGGCTCGGGGGTGTCCTGGTCGAGCTCGCGCAGCATGTTCGGCCCGCCCACCAGGACCTCGGCCCCGTCGACGGTGGCCTTCACGCCGCGGCCGGTGGCCGCGCGGAAACCGGTGCCCTGCAGGCCCAGCCGGGGGGCCTCGGGGTGCTCGGCGGCGGCGCGCACGATGGCCCGGGCCACGGGGTGCTCGCTGTCGGCCTCGGCCGCCGCCGCCCAGGCCAGCAGCTCACCCTCGGAGACCCCGGGGACAGGGGCCGTGCCGGTGACGGCATGCGCCCCTTCGGTCAGGGTCCCGGTCTTGTCGAAGAGCACCACGTCGATGGTGCGCATCCGCTCCAGGGCCAGCCGGTCCTTGATCAGCACCCCGGCCTTCGCCGCGCGCTCCGTGGAGATCGCGATGACCAGCGGGATCGCCAGGCCCAGGGCGTGCGGGCAGGCGATGACCAGCACGGTCACGGTGCGGATCACCGCGTCGTCGGGGCTGCCCAGGACCGTCCAGGCGATGGCGGTGAGGATGCCGGCGGCCAGGGCGAACCAGAACAGCAGCGCGGCGGCACGGTCGGCCAGGGCCTGGGCCCGGGAGGAGGACTCCTGGGCGGCCGCGACCATCCGCTGGATCCCGGCCAGGGCGGTGTCGGCGCCGACGGCTTCCACCCGCACGCGCACGGTGGTGTCGGTGGCCACGGTCCCGGCGACCACCGTCTCGCCCACGGTGCGGGCGACGGCCTGGGATTCGCCGGTGATCATGGACTCGTCGAACTCGGCCGTCCCGTCGACGATCTCCCCGTCGGCCGGGACCCGGGCCCCGGGGCGGATGAGCACGACGTCGCCCACGGCCAGCTCGGCGACGGGCACCGTGACGGTGTCGCCGTCGACGACCTTCTCGGCCTCGTCGGGCAGCAGCGCGGCCAGGGCGTCCAGGGCGGAGGAGGCCGCCCCGAGGGCGCGCATCTCCATCCAGTGGCCCAGCAGCATGATGACCACCAGCAGGGCCAGTTCCCACCAGAAGTCGAGGTCGAACCCGCCGATCCCCAGGGTGGTGACCCAGGAGGCGACGAAGGCGACGGTGATGGCCATGGCGATCAGCAGCATCATCCCCGGCTGCTTCGACTTCAGCTCGGTGAGCCCGCCGCGCAGGAACGGGGCACCACCGTAAAGGTAGATGACGGTGCCCAGCACCGGAGGGATCCAGGTAGAGCCCGGGAACTCGGGGACGTGGTAACCCAGCAGGTGCCCGACCATCGGGGAGAAGACCACTACGGGGATCGCCAGTACCAGCGAGAGCCAGAACTTGTTCTTGAACATCGCCGTGGAGTGCCCGGCGTGCTCGCCGTGGGTGTGGACCTGGTGGTCCTCGTCCACCGCCGAGTGGGCGTGGGCGTGCGGCATGGCCTGCCCGTGGGTGTCGGCATCGGCGTGCCGGCCGCGGTGGGCCGCGCCGTGGTGATCGGCGGGGTGGTCCGTGTCGTGGCCGGTGTGCGCCTGGCCCGGGGCGGTGGGGCGGTCGTGGTGCTGCGGGGTGCTCATGGCGTTCCTTTTCGCGCAGGTCCCTGGCGGGCCAGGGCGGTGGTCGGTCTCGTCAGGCGGTGACGAGGGTGTAACCGGCTTCTTCCACTGCGGTGCGGACCGCCTCCGTGCTCAGCGGGTGTTCGGCGGTGACCGTGACGGTGGAGGCCCCACCGGCCACCAGGTCCACGTGCACCTCGCTCACACCCTTCAGGGCGGTGAGCTCCTCGGTGACGCTGGTGGCGCAGTGGCCACAGGTCATGCCCTGAACCTGGTAGGTCGACGTCGTGCCGGTAGCGGAAGCCGTCCCAGCAGCAGGAGCCGCGTGATCGGCGGCGGGGGCGGGTGCGCAGCAGGCGCAGCCGGTGGAGGCCATCGGCAACGGGGAGCGGGTCTCGTGGCTCATGTGAAGCTCCTTCGATCGATTCGGGCGGTAGGACCGGATACGTCCTCACCACCCCCAGGTATATACCCCCCAGGGGTATGTTGCAAGCGTGGGGTCATGCGGCGACCGTGGTTTCACGGGGGCGGTGCCGGGTGGGGCGGGGTAGCTCCACGGTGAAGACCGTCCCAGCTCCGGGACCGGAGGAGCTGACGTTCAGCGTTCCGCCGTGGGCCTCGACCAGGGCCCGGGAGATGGTCAGGCCGATCCCGGAGCCGCCGTGGTCGCGGTCCCGGGCGGTGTCCCCGCGCCAGAAGCGCTCGAACACCTGGGGCAGGTTCTCGGCGGCGATCCCGTAGCCGGTGTCGGCCACGACCAGGCCGAGACGGCCGGGGCCGTGGACGGCGGCGCGCACGGTCACCGTGCCACCGGGCGGTGTGTGGCGCAGGGCGTTGGTGAGCAGGTTGCCCAGCACCTGACCCATCCGCTGCCGGTCCACCTCCACGACCCCGGCGGCATCCTGCGCCTCGAGCACCAGATGCACGCCCTTGGCGGCGTAGGCCTCCCGGTGGGCCTCGACGGCGGTGCGCAGCAGCTCGTCGACGGGTTGTGCGGTGCGCTCCAGCTCGATCCGGCCCTCCTCGGCCCGGGAGACGTCGTGGATGTCCTCGACCAGGCGCGTGAGGCGTCCCAGCTGGTCGGTCATGAGCTCCCCGGTGGCCTCGTCCCAGTGCGTCACCCCGTCTTGGAGAGCCTCGCAGTAGACGGAGAGCACCGAGATCGGAGTGCGCATCTCGTGGGCCAGGTCCGAGAGCATCCGCCGGCGGGTGTCCTCGGTGCGCTGCAGACGGGTGGCCATGGTGTTGAACGAGGTGGCGACCGCGTCCACCTCGGTGCCGGCACCCAGGGCCGGGACCCGGGTGTCGTAGCGCCCGCGGGCCATGGACTGGGCCGCCTGGGTAAGTGCGGCCAGGGGCCGCTGGAGGCGGCGGGTGAAGAACCAGGTCACCGCCGCCGCGCACACCACAGCAGTGCTCAGGGCCGCCCCCAGGATGATGAGGTTGGTGTCACGGTAGGCCTGCTCCACGTGCAGGAGTTCCGGGGAGTTCTCCGAGTGCCCGGCCATGATCAGGTGTTCGTGGAAGATCGGGGGCCCGGCCAAGGAGGCCACGGCCACGGCGGCGAGGATGCTGGCGGCCACCACGATGGCCTGGGCCAGGAAGAACCGGGAGGCCAACCCCCAGCTGTGCCGCCGGCCGCTCACCGGCTCACCATCCGATAGCCGACCCCGCGCACGGTGTCGATGTAGGCGCTCTGATCCTCACTGAGTTTCCGGCGCAGGTGACCGATGTGCACATCCACCAGCCGCTCATCGCCCACCCAGGCCGGGTCCCACACGGTGTCGATGAGCTGACGACGGGACAACGCCTGGTGCGGCCGCGCCGTCAGGGCGGCCAGCAGGTCGAACTCGGTGCGGGTCAACCCCACCGGCTCACCGACCACCCGCGCCTCATGGGCGGTGAGATCGACGGTCAGGTCCCCGAACACCCGGGCCGGCTCCACAGCAGTCACGGTCGTGCGGGGCCGGCGCAGCACCGCGGCCACCCTCGCGACGAGCTCACGCACACTGAAAGGCTTGGTGATGTAGTCATCGGCCCCGGCCGCCAGGCCGGCCAGCTTGTCGTCTTCGTCCCCGCGGGCGGTGAGCATCAGCACGTAGCACTCGGAGAAGCCCCGGATCCTGCGGCACACCTCGATCCCGTCCAGCCCGGGTAACCCCAGATCCAGCACCACCACATCAAAGCTCCGGCTGCGGGCGGCCTCCACGGCGTCGGGCCCGGTGTGGGCGGTGGCCACGTCATAGCCGGCGCGGGTGAGGTAGGTGGCGATCATCCGGGCCAGGGGCTTCTCGTCGTCGACCACCAGCACCCGCCCGGTCACCGCATCGATGCCAGAATCCATGACTTCAGTGTCCCCTCCGTCCGCACCGCATTCGTGCCGGAGACTGGTCGGGGGAGGAATCTTCGCCAAACCTTCACGGAGAACGCCACAGGGTCCCTCCCCGACCGGTCGACAATGGTGGATGGCCCTCGCAGTGTGGTGCGAGGCGGAAAGGACCCATGAACCCCCTGACCCGTAGAACCCTGCTCGTGGGCGGCCTCGGCCTGCTCGGCACCGGCGCCCTGGCCGCGTGTACTTCCCCGGCGGAGAGCCCGGCACCGGCCGGAGCGAGCAGCACCGGCACGGCGATCACCCATGTGCACGCCATCACCCGCGACACGGTGACCGGAGGCGGCGCAGGAGCAGGAGCAGGAGCAGGGGTGATCCTGCTGGCCACCCATGAAGGGCTGTTCCGTCTCCAGGACGGGGAACTGACTCAGGCAAGTCCGGTCGTGGACCTGATGGGCTTCACCGTCACGCCCGAGGGCCGCTATCTGGCCTCGGGCCACCCCGGTATCGGCACCGATCTGCCCGAACCGGTCGGGTTGATCGAATCCACCGATCAGGGCGAGACCTGGGAGGTGCTCTCGAGGGGCGGGGAATCGGACTTCCACACCCTGGCCGCCGGTCCGAACGGGGTGCTCGGCTTCGATGGGCAGCTGCGCGCCAGCTCCGACGGGCGCACCTGGGACACCCTCGAGATCCCCTCCGCCCCGGCCGCCCTGGCGATCGCCCCGGGCACAGGCACCATCCTGGCCACCACCGAGGACGGCGTCATGCGCTCCCAGGACGACGGTGCCACCTGGGACACCCTGGACACCCCGCAGCTGATGTCCCTGATCGCCTGGGCCGACGACAAGACCATCGTCGGGGCCGGGGTCGACGGGAACCTGCTGACCAGCGCAGATGCCGGGGAAACCTGGACGGCCAGTGACCAGCCGATCGGGGAGATCACCGCCCTGGGGGCCGGGCTCACGGAGGAAGGCGAGACTGAGGCCCTGCTCGTGGCCGACGGAACCGTGCTGCGCACCACCGACGGCGGGAACACCATCGAACAGCTGCTTTGACCCCGTTCACGTTCACCCGCTCGTGGACGAGTCTCCCTGGCACGCCCACGTCTCAAGCGTTCACGCACAATGCCCGCCCACAATGCCCGTCAATGTGCGCGCCTGGAGCAGGGCAGCAGGAGCTGTCCCTCAACCGATGCCGGGGCAGAACAAGAGACCCCTGCTCTCTGCAGGGGCCTCTTGAAGGATGCCGGGGGCAGGCTACGCGCACTCGTCGTAGTGGTCCTCATGCTCCGCATGCCGGTGACCGTCGTGGAGATAATCCACATGATCGCCGTGTTCAACGGTCTCGTGCCCGCAGTTCTCTCCGTGAGTGTGTTCTGCTTTGGTGTGCTCGGCCTGCTTGTCGTGACCAGCCATGATGATCCCCCTTGGACGTACGGGCCCAGGACAGGCTCGTCTTTCCAGTGGAGCACCGGCACCAGGATCTGGCAATGCTTCTGCGGGACCACCAGGGCGAGACCCGGCCCTGCCCGAAGTGCACGCTTCTGCTGACGAAGCAGAAATTTCCTGGCGGATCTCCCACCCTAGAACTCAGGGACCAAACGCGCTATCGCTGATTGATCCGCGGACACTGGCTGCATCAGTAGCTCGACGCGACCTTCTTTACATATGGCCGGTTAGCGGCCGGGCTCCATGTCGGCCCTTGGGCGTCTGGCATCCATGCGCTCCGGGACTGTCCGATAAACGGTGTGTGGGGTCCGGCGGTTTTCATCAGTGAGTGGTTCTCTCGAACCGTCCGGCGAAGGTGATCGCGAACGCGTTCAGCGCCGGCTTCCACCTCATCACCCAGCGTGCTCTACCGCCGCCGGTCGGATCAAGAGACCGGGTGACGAGGTAGAGGCACTTCAGCGCAGCAGCCTCGTTCGGGAAGTGCCCGCGCGCCCGCACCGCCCGCCGGTAGCGGGCGTTGATCGACT
>NZ_NSKF01000034.1:0-31708 GCF_002287015.1 Kocuria sp. WN036 | reverse complement strand
CGGGGACCCGCAGGCCGTGTTCCGCCGCGCGGTGGAGCTGGCCACCGCCGGCACCGGCCAGCCGGCCGCGGCGGGGGCGATCGCCGGCGCCGTGACGGGCGCGGCCCTCGGGACGGCCGCGCTGCCGCCGGAGTGGCGCACCCGGCTGGACGCCGGGGACGTGGTGTCGGAGACGGCCGAGCGCTGGCTCAGGGAAGTGGGGGCGCCGCCAGCCGCTTGACGTTCAGTCCCGCGCCGGCGAGCAGCTCCCGGACGGTGCCCGCACCGGCCCGGTGGACCAGGTCCACCACGATCCCCGCGCAGGCCCGGGCGTCCTCGAGGGCGTCGTGGTGGCGGCGCAGCGGCACCCCGGCGGCCTCGGCCGCCCGGGGCAGCGCGTAGGACGGCAGGTCGTAGCCGCGCCGGGCCAGCGCCAGGCTGCACGCATACGCCAGCGGGGCGTGCCGCGTGTCCGTCTCCGCGCACGCGGCGCGGATCACGCCCATGTCGAAGGCCGCGTTGTGCGCCACCACGAGCTCGTCGGGGTCCTCGGCCAGGATCCAGTCCTCGATCCGCGGCCACAGCTCGGCGAAGCCGGGGTGGCCCGCCACCGTGTGCTCGGTGATCCCGTGGATGCGCGTGTTCCCGGGGTCGAAGTCCGCGCGGGTGCGCGGCGGGCGCATGTAGGCGGAGCGCTCCGCCACCACCCGGCCGCCGCGGACCCGCACGAGGCCCACGGCGCACGGCGAGCCGATGAAGCGGTTCGCGGTCTCGAAGTCGATGGCGGTGAAGGAGAGGGACGACGGATCCGCGGCGGGCCGGTCGGTGGTCGTGTCGGGGGAAGCGGGACGAGGCACCGGAACAGCCTACTGCGCCCGCTCAGGCGGAGACACCGCGCAGGTTGGTCTCGATCCAGTCGTCGGCCCGGGCGATGGACTGGTTGACCTGGGCGGTGTCGAGGTCGTGGTGCAGCGCGTAGGCGACCGCCTGCAGCGGGAACGTGCGCGCGTGCAGCCGGGCCCGCTCGTAGACGGTCTCCGAGACGGCGGCGCGCAGGGTGTCCCAGCCGTACCACAGCCCGAGGGACGCGGCGTCGTGCGCGGGGTCGGACAGACAGGCGTGGTCCCAGTCGATGATGCCCGTGAGCTCGTCCCCGTCACCGTCCCACAGCATGTTGTGCCCCATGAGGTCCCCGTGCACCAGGGTCGGCACCACGGTCGGCAGCGCCGCGAGCTCGGCGACGGCCCGCCGCGCGGCCTCCTGGTTGCGGGGCAGCAGCCGCGGGATGACCTCGTCGAGCAGCACGTGCCGCCGCCGGTGGCCGCCCCAGTGCTGGCCGGGACGGTCGAGGTACCGCGCGAAGCCGGAGGTGTCGACCTCGGCCAGCTCGGTCAGCACCCGGTGCAGCACGGCCGGGTCGCCGTGCCCGGGCGGGTGCGGGTGCCCGGGCAGCCACGTCAGGCCCACCCCGGTGTAGCCGTGGGAGACCACCACGCCGGTGAGCGGCCGCGGGGTCGCGAACGAGAAGCGGGGCAGCCTCCGCAGCACCTCCGTGCGGCGCTGGACGTGCTCGCAGACCGTGGCGTTCTTGGCGATCCGCACGGAGATCACGTGGCCCACGTTCACCACCACGTGGGCGGACCCGCCGGCGTGGACCTCCCACTGGCCGGGGTCGGCGCTCATGCCGGCTTCGCGCAGCACGGCCTCGACGGCGCCGGCGAACGGCAGGTGGTGGAGCTGCGACCAGGGCATGGTCAACTTCCTCGGTTCGGACGTGGGTCAGTCGGGGACGGCGGCGGGGTCGAGGGCGGTCAGCAGGTGCGGGAGCAGGGCCCGCATCGCGCGCCCGCGGTGGCTGATGGCGTTCTTCTCCGCGCGCGTGAGCTCGGCGCAGGTCCGGTCGGACCCGTCGGGGCGCAGCACGGGGTCGTAGCCGAAGCCGCCGTCCCCCACGGGCTCCCGCAGCAGGGCGCCGCGCAGCGTCCCGGTCTCCACGTGCTCGCGGCCGTCCGGGGTGACGAGCGCGGCGGCGCACACGAACTGCGCGCCGCGATGGGCGTCGGGGACGTCGGAGAGCTGGGCGAGCAGCAGCCGCAGGTTCGCGGCGTCGTCGCCGTGCCGGCCGGACCAGCGCGCGGAGAAGATCCCGGGGGCCCCGCCCAGCACGTCGACGGCCAGGCCGGAGTCGTCGGCCACGGCGATCAGCCCGGTCGCGGCGGTGGCGGCGCGGGCCTTGAGCAGGGCGTTGGCCTCGAAGGTGGTGCCGTCCTCGACGACGTCGGGCGCCCCGGCCGCGGCGGCGTCCACGACCAGCCGCTCGACGTCGGCTCCGGGCAGCGCGGGCGCGAGCAGGTCCCGCAGCTCGGCGAGCTTGCCCCGGTTGTGCGTGGCGAGCACCACCCGGGCGCCGTGGTGGTCACCCATCGCCGGCCTCGCGCAGGGTCTCGACCTGGATCTGGGTGAGCTGGGCGCAGCCGGCCAGCGCGAGGTCGAGCAGGGCGTCCAGCTCGGCGCGGTCGAAGGGGGCGCCCTCGGCGGTGCCCTGCACCTCCACGAAGTCTCCGGACCCGGTGACCACCACGTTCATGTCGGTCTCGGCCCGCACGTCTTCGACGTACGGGAGGTCCAGCATCGGCACGCCGTCGATGATGCCCACGGACACGGCGGCCACCGTGTCGGTGAGCGGCTGCGCGCGACGGGCGACGAGCCCCTCGGCCCGGGCCCACCCGATCGCCTCGGCGAGGGCCACGTAGGCGCCGGTGATGGCCGCGGTGCGGGTGCCGCCGTCGGCCTGGAGGACGTCGCAGTCGAGGACCACGGTGTTCTCGCCGAGGGCGGAGAGGTCGATGACCGAGCGCAGGGAGCGGCCGATGAGCCGGGAGATCTCGTGGGTGCGCCCGCCGATCTTGCCCTTCACGGACTCGCGAGCGGACCGGGTGGACGTGGCCCGCGGGAGCATCGCGTACTCGGCGGTCACCCAGCCGCGGCCCTCCCCCTTGAGCCAGCGCGGGACGCCTTCGGTCACGGACGCGGTGCACAGCACCCGGGTGCTGCCGAACTCGATGAGGGCGGAGCCCTCCGCCTGCTGGGACCAGCCGCGGGTGATCGTGATGGGTCGCAGCTCACCGGGCGAACGGCCGTCCGACCGGGTCACCCCCGAGGTCGAGAGGGCCGGTGCGGTCTGGTCGACGGGGGAATCCATGTGGTCCACCTTACCCCGCGGCACCGACCGCCCGGCCCGGCCGCCGGCGGCGGGGCTCACGGCCCGACGGCGGCCGCGGGACGGCCGCTCCCCCGCCGGACGATCCGGTAGGTGTAGGCGGGCTCGGCCACCCCGATGGGTCCCGCGAAGACCTCCTGCGCCTCCTCCACGGCCCGCGTCGGGGAGTTCCACACCGGCAGGTGCGTCAGCAGCAGCTGGCGGGCCCCGGCGTCCCGGGCGGCCTCCGCCGCGCGCCGGCCGGTCAGGTGGATGCCGCGCAGCGCGTCGTCGCGGCCCTCGTGGTAGGCGGCCTCGCACAGGAAGACGTCGGCGTCCCGCGCGGCGCGCACGAGCCCCTCGCACGCGTCGGTGTCCCCCGAGTAGGCCAGGGTGCTGGGGCCCATGACGCCGTCGTAGTCGATGCGCAGGGCGTAGGGCTCGGGGGTGGGGTGCTCCACCCGGAAGGGCGTGATCGCGAACGGCCCCACCCGCACGGGCTCCTCCGGGACCCAGGTGTGGAAGTCGAACTCCCCGTGCATCCCGGGCTCCGTGGGGAGCCCGTGGGTGCTGCTGAGGTACTCGTGGAGGCCGGTGGGCGCCCACAGCGGGATCGGGGGTCGGCCCCAGCCGCGCGGGTCCCACTTGATGGCCACGTGCAGCCCGGCCAGGTCGATGCAGTGGTCGGGGTGCAGGTGGCTGACGAGCACGGCGTCGATGTCGTGCAGGTCGATGTAACGCTGCAGCACCCCGAGGGCGCCGTTGCCCATGTCCAGCAGGATGCGCCAGGTCCGTCCCTCGGCGTCCTCACCGCTGACGAGGTAGCAGGAGGCCGGGGAGTTCGGCCCCGCGAAGGAGCCGGTGCATCCGATGATGGTGAGTTTCATGGGCGAGAGCCTTCCAGGAGGTGCCGGTGGGACGGCGGCCGCACCGGCCGCGGAGCTGCTCAGGGCGCGGACGGGCCCGCTCCCCCGATCATCTCCGGGGTGATCCGCGCGAGCGAGCCCGTGGGGTACTGCTCCGCCACGGAGCTGGTGTGCCGGACGCGGGCGACCTCCGGCCCCAGGAACCGCCGGGCGAGGACCTCGAAGGACGCGGCGTCCCCGGTGGCGAGGAACTCGTGCCGGGCGGGCCCGCCCGGCACCCCCGGCTCGCGCTCGAGCCCGTGGCTGACGAGCGCCCGGTAGACGTCCTTGGCGGTCTCCTCCGCGCTGGAGACCAGCGTGACGGCGTCGCCCATGACGTAGGAGATCACGCCGGTGAGCAGGGGGTAGTGGGTGCAGCCCAGCACCAGCGTGTCCACGTCGGCCTCGCGCAGCGGGTCCAGGTAGGCCTGGGCCGTGGCCAGCAGGCCGGGCCCCGTGGTGACGCCCGCCTCCACGTAGTCGACGAACGCGGGGCAGGCCACCGAGTCGATCCGCAGGTGGGGGGCGGCGGCGAACGTGTCGTCGTAGGCGCGGGAACCGACCGTCGCCTCCGTGCCGATGACGCCGATCCGGCCGTTGCGGGTCGAGGCGACCGCCCGGCGCACCGCCGGCTGGATGACCTCGACCACCGGGATCCCGTAGACCCGGGTGTAGCGCTCCCGGGCGTCGCGCAGCACCGCCGCGGACGCCGTGTTGCAGGCGATCACGAGCAGCTTGACGCCGGAGTCGACGAGCTCGTCCATGATCCGCAGGGCGTGCGCCCTGACCTCGGCGATCGGCAGCGGCCCGTAGGGCCCGTGGGCGGTGTCCCCCACGTACACGATCTCCTCGTGGGGCAGCTGGTCGATGATGGCGCGGGCCACGGTGAGACCGCCCACCCCGGAGTCGAACACGCCGATGGGTGAACCGGGGTTGGGGCGCCGGGCGGCCCGGCCGCCGGCCCCGAAGACGTCGTCATCCTGCATATCGTCAAGAGCGTAGTCCCGGGCGTGCCGCCGTCCCAAACCGCGCCGCGGCCGTGCCGCCGTGAGCCGCGTCACCCCCGGCCGGGGCGGGGGCCGCCCGGGGTGTCGTGCCCGGTCAGTCCCGGGGCAGGTCGTGGAGGAGGGCCTCCATGAGGGTCTCCTGCAACCACGAGACGAAGTTGTACAGGAGCGACATGTACGTCTCGACGTCCTCGATCGCGGACCAGTCGTCGTAGCGACCCACGCGCTCGGCGTCGGCCTCGCTGCGGATCCCGAGCCGGTCCGCCAGCACCAGCCGCACGTCGTTGAGGGCCTGCCCGAAGGCCTGCGCCTGGGCGGGGTCCAGCCGCACGGGCTGGGCCTCCAGCGCGAGGGCCGCCTGCTGCAGCACGCCGCGCTTGGTCTCCCGCAGCCCCCGCTCCGTGTACCGGCGGAACTCGGCGGCGCGCTCGGGGTCCAGGCTCCCGTCGGGCAGCAGCCGCCGCAGCGCGGAGTCGTCGGGGACGGTGGCGTCCCCGGACACGCCGAGCATCCGCTCGAGCGAGTCCTCCGAGGCCGGCTGCTCGGGGGCGAGCGCCTGGGCGACGTCCGCGAACAGCTTCTGGAGCAGCTCCTTCTCGGGCTCCTCGAAGCGGGCGGTGATGCCCCGGCGGGTGGACCGGAAGCCCTGCGCCATCAGTGGCCCCCCGCCTGCTCGAAGGTGGCCCACAGTCCGAAGCCGTGCATCGCCGCGGTGTGGGTCTCGGCCTCCTCGAGGGAGCCGCTGGCCACCACGGAGCGCCCGTGGTGGTGGACCTCCAGCATCAGGGAGCGGGCCTTCTCCTCCGGGTAGCCGAAGTAGGAGCGGAACACGTAGGTGACGTAGCTCATGAGGTTGACGGGGTCGTCCCACACGACCACGTTCCACGGTGTCTCGGTCTCCGTGGCCACGGACGTCGCGCCGGTGGGCCGGGTGCCGGTCTCCGGGGTGGCGGTGGCCGCGGGGCGGGCGGCGGCGGGAGTAGCGCAGTGCATGGTCCGTCCATCGTAGCGAGTGCCGGAGGCGGGGCGCACCGGCGGCGTCGCTAGAGTGGTGCCCGTGAACCAGCGCAGCCACCGGTGGGCCCCGCCGCCCACGTCCCTGATGACCGACCACTACGAGCTGACCATGCTGCAGGCCGCCCTGCACGCCGGCACCGCGCAGCGGCGCAGCGTGTTCGAGGTTTTCGCCCGGCGGCTGCCCGCCGGGCGGCGCTACGGCGTGGTGGCGGGCACGGGGCGCCTCCTCGAGGGGCTCGGGAGCTTCCGCTTCGGCGACGAGCAGCTGCGCTTCCTGGCGGACACCGGCGTGGTCAACCGCGCCACCCTGGACTACCTCGCGGACTTCCGCTTCACCGGCTCGATCTCCGGCTACGCCGAGGGCGAGGCGTACTTCCCCTCGTCGCCGCTGCTCGTGGTCGAGGCCACCTTCGCCGAGGCGTGCGTGCTCGAGACGTACTTCCTGTCGGTGCTCAACTACGACAGCGCCGTGGCCTCGGCCGCCTCCCGCATGGTGGGTGCCGCGGCGGGGCGCCCGTGCATCGAGATGGGCTCCCGGCGCGCCCACGAGGAGGCCGCCGTCGCGGCCGCGCGGGCGGCGGTCATCGGCGGCTTCGACTCGACGTCGAACCTCGAGGCCGGGCACCGCTACGGGATCCGGACGGTCGGGACGGCCGCCCACTCCTTCACGCTCCTGCACGACACGGAGGAGGACGCCTTCCGCGCCCAGCTCCAGTCCATGGGCCGGGACACCACCCTGCTCGTCGACACCTACGACGTCGAGACCGCGGTGCGCAAGGCCGTGGAGCTCGCCGGTCCCGGGCTGGGCGGCGTGCGCCTGGACTCGGGCGACCTCGTGACCCAGGCCGCCTGGGTGCGCGGGCTCCTCGACGAGCTCGGCAACCCGGACACCCGCATCACCGTCACCTCGGACCTGGACGAGTACGCGATCGCGGCCCTGAACGCCGCGCCCGTCGACGCGTTCGGCGTGGGCACCCGAGTGGTCACCGGCTCCGGCGCGCCGACGTCGTCGATGGTCTACAAGCTGGTGGCCCGCGAGGACTCCTCCGGCGAGCTGCGGCCCGTGGCGAAGGCCGCGAAGGGCAAGGTGTCCGTGGGCGGGCGCAAGCACGCACTGCGGCGCCGGGACGAGCGGGGCACGGCGACCCACGAGATGGTCGGCATCGGCCGGCTGCCCGACGACGACGGCGACGACCGGCCGCTGCTGGAGGACTTCGTCCGCCGCGGCGAGCTGCTGGACGGCTGGACGGGCCCGGAGGGGGTCCGCCGGGCCCGGGGGCGGCACGCGGCGTCCGTGGCGGAGCTGCCCCGCTCGGCCCGGCGGCTCAGCGAGGGCGACCCCGTGATCCCGACCGTCCTGGGGCCCGAGGCCCCGGCCTGAGCGGCCGTCCGGGCGGCGTGCGCCGGGCGGGATCCGCCCGGCGGCACCCGCCGGAGCAGCACCACCGGGCGAGAAGCACCGGGCGAGAGGCACGAGCGTGAAGCATCGAACAGAGGGAGGAACACCATGAGGACCGCACTGATCGTCGTCGACGTGCAGAACGACTTCTGCGAGGGCGGCTCGCTGCCCGTCGCCGGAGGCGCGGCGGTGGCCGCCGCCGTGTCGGAGCACCTGGAGGACCACCACGGGGACTACGCGGCCGTCGCGGCCACCCAGGACTGGCACGTCGACCCCGGGGCGCACTTCTCCGACGAGCCGGACTACGTGGACTCCTGGCCGGTGCACTGCGTCGCCGAGTCCCGCGGGGCCCACACCCACCCGGACCTGGACACGGACTGGATCCAGGCGTGGTTCCGCAAGGGCGAGCACGACGCCGCCTACTCCGGTTTCGAGGGGCTGCTCGCCCCGGACGCGGACGTGCCGATGGGCGACGACGAGGACGTCGACGACGAGCCGGACGTGAGCCTCGACGACTGGCTGCGGGAGCACGAGATCGAGGCCGTGGACATCGTGGGCCTGGCGACCGACCACTGCGTGCGGGCGACCGCCCTGGACGCCGTCGAGGCCGGCTACGACACCCGGGTGCTGGTGGAGCTCACCGCGGGCGTCGCCGCGGAGTCCACGGAGCGCGCCCTGCGGGAGATGGCCGAGGCGGGGGTCGAGGTCGTCCGGTCCTGACCCGTGCCCGGCAGCGGACCGCCCCGTCCCGGGCGGTCCGCGTCCCGGGCGCGGCTCACTTGCGCCCGATGAACCAGTCCTGCAGCTTCTTCACCCGCGCCTGGAGCTGCGCCTCGTTGGCCTGCGCCACCGCGGGTCCGCCGCACACCCGGCGCAGCTCGTTGTGGACCATGCCGTGCGGGGTGCCGGTGCGGGACGCCCAGGCCGAGACGTTCTTGGACAGGGTGGCGCGCAGCTCCTTGAGCCGCCGGTGGTCGGGCACCGCCGGCTGCTCCGGGGTGCGGGCGGCGCCGGGGCGCCGCCGGGCGTGCTGGGACTGCCGCTCCCGCAGCAGCGCCGAGACCTGGTCGGCCTCGAGCAGTCCCGGGATCCCGAGGAAGTCCGCCTCCTCCTCCGAGCCCACCGCCACGCCGCCGCCGAAGGCGCCGCCGTCGAAGAGGACCCCGTGGAAGGACGCGTCCGAGCCGATGGCCTCGAACCGGCCCTGGGCGAGGGCCGCGGACGCCTTCTCCTCCCGGTTGGCCTCCTCGAGCAGGTCGTCGTCCCAGCCCTCCTCGAGGGGGTCGGCCGGCAGGCCGGTCTCCTCCGCGGCGGGCTTGTCGAGGGCGTGGTCCCGCTCGGCCTCCATCTCGTTGGCGAGCTGCATCAGCGCCGGCACGGACGGCAGGAACACGGAGGCCGTCTCCCCGCGCTTGCGGGCGCGCACGAAGCGGCCGACCGCCTGGGCGAAGAACAGCGGCGTGGACGTGGACGTCGCGTAGACGCCCACGGCGAGCCGGGGGACGTCGACGCCCTCGGAGACCATCCGCACGGCCACCATCCAGCGGCTGTCCCCCGCGGAGAACTCGTCGATCCGGTCCGACGCGCCCTTGTCGTCGGAGAGGACCACGGTGGGGTTCTCCCCGGTGATCCGGCGCAGCTGCGCGGCGTAGGCCTTCGCGTCCTGGTGGTCGGTCGCGATGACCATCGCCCCGGCGTCCGGCACGGTGCGCCGCACCTCCGTGAGCCGCTGGTCCGCGGCCTGGAGCACCGACGGGATCCACTGCCCGTTCGGGTCGAGCGCCGTGCGCCACGCGTGGGCGGTGATGTCCTTCGTGAAGCCCTCGCCGAGCTCCGCGGCCATCTCCTCCCCCGCGCTGGTGCGCCAGCGCATCTGCCCCGAGTAGGCGAGGAAGATCACGGGCCGGACCACGTGGTCCTTGAGCGCGTCGCCGTAGCCGTAGGTGTAGTCGGCGCTCGAGCGGCGGATGCCGTCCCCGTCCTCCAGGTAGCGCACGAACGGGATCGGCGCGGTGTCCGAGCGGAAGGGGGTGCCGGTCAGGGCGAGCCGGCGGGCGGCGGGGTCGAAGGCCTCCTGGAGCCCGTCGCCCCACGTGAGGGAGTCCCCGGCGTGGTGGATCTCGTCCATGATCACCAGGGTCCGGCCCGCCTCGGTGCGGGCCCGGTGCAGGAGCGGCTTCATGGCCACCTGCGAGTAGGTCACGGCGGCGCCCAGGTAGTCCCGGCCGTGGGAGCCGTCCGCGTTCTTGAAGTTCGGGTCGATCGCCAGGCCCACGCGGGCGGCGGCGTCCGCCCACTGCCGCTTGAGGTGGTCCGTGGGCGTCACCACCGTGATCCGGTTGACGGTCCCGCGGTCGAAGAGCTCCTTGGCCACGCGCAGCGCGAAGGTCGTCTTGCCGGCCCCGGGGGTCGCGACGGCCATGTAGTCCCGGGGCTGTGCCTCGAAGTAGCGCTGCAGCGCCTCCGCCTGCCAGGCGCGCAGCTTGGGGGCCGTACCCCACGCGGCGCGGTCCGGATAGGCCGGGGGGAGGTCGGCGGCGGCTGCGCCGAACAGGGAGAGCTGGTCGTCCTGGGACACTCTGGCGACGTCCTTTCGCTCGTGGTGCCGCGGCCTCGTGGCCGCGGTGGATGACGGGGGCGCGGCGGCGGGCCACGCAAAAGCGCCCGCCGGCGGCGGGCGCTTGCTCGGCCGGGGGTGCTCAGCCCTGGTCGTCGCCCTGGTCGTTCGGGGGGCGGAGTCCGTCGTAGATCTCCTTGCAGGTCGGGCACACCGGGAACCGCTGCGGGTC
This sequence comes from Kocuria sp. WN036, assembly GCF_002287015.1. Taxonomy (NCBI): domain Bacteria; kingdom Bacillati; phylum Actinomycetota; class Actinomycetes; order Micrococcales; family Micrococcaceae; genus Kocuria; species Kocuria sp. WN036. Next base: position 21,413 of record NZ_NSKF01000034.1, on the reverse strand, counting down.
GCGGCCGGGGACCCAGACCTTGCCGCACAAGGCGATCACGGGCTCGCCGGAGAGGGCGGACTCCATGATCTTCTCCTTGCGCACGTAGTGCGCGAATCGTTCGTGGTCGCCCGGCTCCTGGAGCTCCCTGGTCTCCTCGCGCTCGATCGTCGAGGTGCCCCCGGCCGGCTGCGCCGGATCGGCACCGTACGGGGTGTCGTCCGGGCCGTTCGTCGGGGTGCCGGTGGTCGCCGCTGAGACATGCATGGGCGCCAGTTTACCCCGTCCCCGCCGGCCCCCGTGCGCCGGGAGCGCCCGTCCCGCTCAGCGGAACTGGGCGACCTCCTGGAGCAGCTCGGGGGCCCGCCGGTCGTACCAGCGCCCGCCGAGGACGATCCCGCCCCAGCACAGCAGCGGACCGAGCACCGCCCCGGCGGCCAGCCCCACCCAGCCCCACACGGGGTCGCCGGTGAAGACCTGCACGAGGAGGGGGACGGCGGCCGGCAGCACGAGGACGAGGATCAGCCCCAGCGCCACGAACTGGACGAGGACGTTCAGGACGGTGAAGCCCTGCGGTGTCTTCAGCGGGGACGCGCCCGGCGGGGCCACGGGGTAGGTGTACCGGGCGGACATCACCGAGGACAGGCCCGCCCCGCCCAGCAGCGCCAGCAGCGCGGTGCCCGCGACCCCGGGCAGCAGCTGCCACCGGCCCTCGACCGCGAACGGCAGCAGCAGCCCGGCCGCCGTGAGCGGCACGGCGATCACGAGCAGCGCGAGCACCCGGCCCGCGCGGTCGTGGACGCCCCGCACACCGGTGAGGACGTGCAGGTGCAGGGCGGTGTTGTCGTAGGACACGTCGCCCGAGATCTGGTACGCGAGCAGCGCCGCGATCATCGGGCCCAGGGCGTAGAGGAGGACGCCGCCTCCCTCCGGGTCCCGGGAGAACCACATGAGCACGGCGAGGGCCGGGATGACGAGCAGACCGGCCGAGTAGCGGGGGTCCCTGCCCCAGTAGACCAGGCACCGGGCCGCGACGGCCGCCCACGGGCGCCGGGGCGCGAGGTCGAGGAGCCCCGCGCCGGCGGCCCCCTCGCGCGGGGCCGCGGACCGCCCGCCGGCCGTGCTGGTGAGGGCCCGCTCCTGCGCGACCCGCCAGACGAGGACGAGGACGACGACGGTCAGGACCGTGACGGCCAGCCGGGCGGCGGCGGAGCCCCACCGGCCGGCGGCGACGTCGGCCGGGACCGCCCAGACGGCTCCGACCGGCGTCCACGCGAGCACGCCGGCGTACTGCGGCAGCCGGTCCCACAGCCGCTCCAGCCCGCTCAGCAGGCCGGTGAGGATCGGGCCGAGCAGCACCAGGGCCACGAGCGCGGCCAGCGAGACCAGCTCCGTGAGGCGTCGGCGGCGGCCGAGACCGACGGCGAGGGCGGTGACGCAGCGGGATCCGGTGACCACGAGGGCCAGCGCCAGCGGCACGCACAGGAGGGCCGCGAGCAGCGCGGCCGCGGACGAGCGCCAGGAGCTCACCGTGGCGAGGAGCGCCACGACGGTGAGCGCACCCGGCACGCCGACGACCGCGCCGAGGGCCTGGCCCCACTGCACCTGGCCCACGGACAGGGGCAGGAGGGCGAGGCGGGCCGGGTCCAGCGTGGCGTCGGCCCGCGCCGCGAGGATGGGCAGCAGCCACCAGGCCAGCACGGCCGCCGACCCGGCCAGCACGAGGACGGTGCGCACCAGGGACAGGTCCTGACGGCCCAGCAGGAACAGCGCGACGACGGCCAGGCCCAGCAGGAACACGAAGTAGGCTGCGCCCAGCACGGTCCCCACGAGCACCCAGGTGCTGCGGGTGAGGGTGTTGACGAGGATCCTCGCCTTGAGGCCCACGAGGCGCCCGGCCAGGGCGGCGGTGCCCGCCCGGGCGGGGGCGAGGCCCTCCGGGGCCGGGGCGAGCTCCGGGCTCACTCCGGGCGCAGCCACGGCAGGCCCTCCCCCGTCTCCCGGCGCCCGCCGACCAGTTCGACGAACCGGTCCTCGAGCGTGGCCCCGGCCCGGACCGCGTCGACCGTCCCGGCGGCCAGCACCCGGCCGCGGTCCATCACGGCGACGTGGTCGCACATCCGCTGCACGAGGTCCATGACGTGGCTGGAGACGACCACGGTCCCGCCTGCGGACACGAAGCCGTGCAGGATCTCGCGGATGTTCGCCGCCGAGACGGGGTCGACCGACTCGAACGGCTCGTCGAGGACGAGCAGGCTCGGGGCGTGGATGAGGGCGCCGGCCAGCGCGATCTTCTTGGTCATGCCGGCGGAGTAGTCCTGGACCTGGGTCCCGGCGTCGGCCGTGAGGTCCATGGCCCGCAGCAGGTCGTCGGTGCGCTCGGCCACGACGTCCCGGTCCATGCCGCGCAGCAGGCCGGCGTAGGTGACGAGCTGGCGTCCGGTGAGCCGGTCGAACAGGTGCAGTCCGTCCGGCAGCACGCCCATGAGCTGCTTGGCCCGCCGGGGCTCGGCCCAGACGTCGACACCGGCCACGCGGGCGCTGCCCGCCGTGGGGCGGAGGAGTCCGGTCGCCATGGACAGCATCGTGGTCTTGCCGGCGCCGTTGCGTCCCACGAGGCCGAAGAAGGAGCCGCGGGGGACGTCGAGGTCCACGCGGTCCACGGCGACCTTGGCCTCGGGGGTGCCGGGGCGGCCGAAGACCCGGACGAGCCCGCGCACGCTCAGCGCCGGCGGCCCGCCGGACGGGGGCGCCGGGGTGTCCGGCGCGGGGGCGCCGGTCCGTTCCGGGGCGGCCTGCGGGAGGTGCTGGTGGCTCATGCCCCCAGCGTAGGCAGGCGGGACCGGGCGCGCCTCCGGCGCGCGGCGGAGCCGGCCCCACCGGCGCGCGGGATGCGCTCCGCCGTGCGGCGGAGGACGCGCCCCGCGCGCCGGCGGACGGTGGCCGTGCGGGCGGGGCGGTCATGGGGGGGCGTCAGGGGCGGGGGCTCAGAACAGGGCACGCATCAGGGCGCCCCGGGCGGTCACCGTGCGCGGGTCCTCGGCGCCCACCACGTCGAAGAGCTCGAGCAGGCGCAGCCGGACGGCGTCCCGCTCCTCCCCGGCGGTGCGCCGCACCAGGTCCAGCAGCCGGCGGAAGGCGTCCTCCACGTGGCCGCCCGAGACGTCGAGGTCGGCGACGGCCAGCTGCGCCGCCACGTCCTCCGGGGCGGCGGCGGCCTCGGCGCGGACCGTCGCGGCGTCCAGCGGCAGCACCCGCTGGAGCAGGTGCACCTGGGCGAGGGCGAGCTTCGCCTCCCGGTCCCCGGGGTTCTCGGCGATCGCCTTCCGGTAGGCGGCCTCGGCGGCGTCGACGTCCCCGGCCTCGAGGGCGTCCACGGCCTCCTGGTGCAGCGGGGGCAGGGGCTCCGGCTCGTCGTCGGGGCGGACGGGCTCCACGGTGCCCGTGATCCCGTTCTGCTCGGCTAGCGCGAGCAGCTCGTCCAGCAGCTGGGTCACCTGCTCGGCCGGGACCGTGGAGTTGAACAGCGGGACGGGCCGCCCGCCGAGCAGCGCCACCACGGTGGGCACGGACTGCGCCTGGAACATCTGCGCGATCTCGGGGACCGCCTCGGCGTCCACGGAGGCCAGCAGGAGCCGTCCCCGGTAGCGGTCCACGACCTGCTCCAGGGTGTCGGTGAACGCCACGGACTGCTCGCTGAAGCGGGCCCAGAGGGCGAAGACCACGGGGACCCGGGTGGAGAGCTCGGCGACCTCCTGGAAGTCCGCCGCCGTCACCTCCCGGCGGTACCCGCCCGGCCGGCCCTCCCCCGCGGGCTGCCCGCCCGGCCCGGCGGCGGGCACGGCGCCCAGGTCCACCGCGCCCCGCACCGACGACGGGAGCGGGGCCTCCTGCGGCGGCGGAGCGGTCTCGGCGGTGCGGCGGGGCTGCTGGTGCTGGAACTCGTTCACGGGGCGTCTCCTGAGGGCTCGTCGACGGGCACGGCGGTCCGCTGGGCCGTCGGTGTCGGGGCGGGATCGGTGGTCCGGTCCGCCGGGCCGGGGCGGCGGCCGGCGGCGGGACGGCGCCCGGCGGGCGCCGCGGGTCTTCCACGATTATCGGCCGCCGGGGGCGGCTCGGCCACCGGTGCGCCCGCGTGTCCGCTCCCGGCGTGACGCCGTGACGGCGGCCGCGCCGGGCGGGGCCGGGCTCAGCGGCGGGTGCGCCAGCAGCGCTCGTGCCAGTGGCGGCGGTCCTCGAAGGCGCTGCGCGCCCCCAGCAGGGAGTCCTGCTGCCAGACGACCAGGTGCGCGATCCCCGGCGGGATCGACCGGCCGCAGCCGGGGCAGGTGTAGGTCTTGACCGCGTTGGCGGGCCGGACGTGGCGGACCAGCCAGTCCCCGTCCGCCGAGCGCTCCACCGTGGGCGCCGGCTCCAGGACGCGTTCGACCGACCACGGCTCCTGGGCGGCGCCGCGCTGCCACTTGCTCGCGCGCGGGCCGCTGCCGGGGCCGCCGTGGCGGCGTCGGGAGGAGTGGTTGGAGCGTGGCACCGCGCCATCGTCTCACAGCGGAGGCCTCCGGGTCCGGGCCGGGTCCCGCGGAGCGCTAGGCTGGTCCGCGTGCGTCTCGTCATTGCCGATTGCTCCGTCGACTACGAAGGGCGTCTGCGCGCCCACCTGCCCGCCGCCCGGCGTCTCCTCCTCGTGAAGGCGGACGGCTCCGTGCTCGTCCACTCGGACGGCGGCAGCTACAAGCCCCTGAACTGGATGAGCCCGCCCGCCCGCCTGCACGTCGGCGAGCCGGAGGCCGAGCTCGCGGCCGAGGGCGTCCTGCAGACGTGGACCGTCCAGGCCGCCAAGAGCGACGACCGCCTCGTCATCCAGGTGTTCGAGATCCACGAGGACGTCTCCCACGAGCTGGGCACCGACCCCGGGCTGGTGAAGGACGGCGTCGAGGCGGACCTGCAGCGCCTGCTCGCCGAGCAGATCCACCGCCTGGGCTCGGGGCACACCCTGGTCCGGCGCGAGTACCCCACCGCGATCGGGCCCGTGGACATCCTGGCCCGCGACGCCGCCGGCGCCACCGTGGCGGTCGAGCTCAAGCGCCGCGGCGACATCGACGGCGTCGAGCAGCTCACCCGGTACCTCGAGCTGCTCAACCGGGACCCCCTCCTGGCGCCCGTGCGCGGGGTGTACGCCGCCCAGCTCATCCGGCCCCAGGCCCGGGTGCTCGCCGAGGACCGGGGCATCGCGTGCCTGACCCTCGACTACGACGAGATGCGCGGGCTCGACGACAGCGGCTCGCGCCTCTTCTGAGCCCGCTCCCCCGGGCCCACCGGCGCGGGCCCGGGTCCGCGCCGGGCGCCGCCGGGGTCACGCGCTCGGCGAACAGCCCGCAACACGCGATGATCAGCAGGCGAACAACGTTGACCGCCCCCGGGGAGTGTGTGAAGCTGAACGTGTTCTTCGTTCCATGTTTTGCATGCTCGCAGAACGGGTAAGCGAGCGTGACGTTCGACCCTGGCCCTGGTCCTCCTCCTTCGGGAACGGAGACCGCGGCCCTCGGCTCATCTCGTGGTACCGCCCTTCAGTGCACGACCTGTGCACACGTTTCGCACCATCTCGCAAGGAGAGATCTTCATGGCCCAGGGCACCGTCAAGTGGTTCAACGCCGAAAAGGGCTTCGGCTTCATCACCCCCGACGACTCCGACTCGGACGTCTTCGTCCACTACTCGGAGATCCAGTCGGGCGGCTTCCGCACCCTCGAGGAGAACCAGCGCGTCGAGTTCGAGATCGGCCAGGGCCAGAAGGGCCCGCAGGCCACCGGCGTCACGCTCATCTGATCCGCTTCCCGCGCACCGGCTGAGCACGGAGCCCCGCACCCGTCCCGGGTGCGGGGCTCCGTCGTGCCGGCGTGCTCAGTACGCGGTGCCGACCAGGTGCCGTTCGACGGCGGCCCCCGCGGCCCCGAGCTGCTCCACGAAGTGCTCGTAGCCGCGGTCGACGTGCTGGACGCCGCTCACGTCCGTGGTGCCGACGGCGGCCATGCCCGCGATCACGAGGGCCGCGCCCGCCCGGATGTCCATGGCCTCCACCGGCGCCCCGGAGAGCACCGGCATCCCCGCCACCAGGGCGTGGTGGCCGTCGAGGCGCACGCTCGCGCCCAGCCGCTCGAGCTCGGCCGTGAAGCCCCAGCGGGCCTCGAAGACGTTCTCCGTGACCATGCCGGAGCCCTCGGCCACCGCGTTGAGGGCCACCACGAACGGCTGCAGATCGGTGGGGAAGCCCGGGTACGGCAGCGTGGACACGTTGATCGCCCGCGGCCGCCGCGGTCCGGCGACCACGAAGCGGCCCCCGTCCGTGTCCACGCGGCAGCCCGCGGAGCGCAGCTTGTCCAGCACCACGGTCAGGTGGCCGGGCTCCGCGCCCTCGATCTCCACCGTCCCCCCGGTCACGGCCGCGGCGAACGCCCAGGTGCCCGCGACGATCCGGTCGGGTACCGTCCGGTGCTCCACCGGGCGCAGGGACGCCACCCCGGCGACCGTCACGGTGCTCGTGCCGAGCCCCTCGATCCGGGCGCCCATCGCCTGCAGCATCCGCCCGATGTCCACGATCTCCGGCTCGCGGGCCGCGTTGTCGATGACGGTGGTGCCCTCGGCCAGCGTCCCCGCCATCATCAGGTTCTCCGTGGCGCCCACGGAGGGGTAGTCCAGGCGGAAGTGCGTCCCGCGCAGGCTGCGCGGCACGGACGCCACGAGGTAGCCGCGCTCGATCTGCAGCACCGCGCCCATCGCCTCGAGGCCCGCCCGGTGCATGTCCAGGCCGCGGGAGCCGATGGCGTCCCCGCCGGGCAGGGCGACCTCGGCCACGTGGCACCGGGCGACCAGCGGACCGAGCACGGAGATCGACGCGCGCATCGCCCGCACCAGGTCGTAGTCCGCCTGGTGGTGCAGGACCGCCGGGACGTCGATGCGGACGGTCTTCTCGGCGCGCTCGTAGACCACCCCGCAGCCGAGCCGGCGCAGCAGCTCCGCCATGATCGTGACGTCGTGGATCTCGGGGACGTTCGTGATGGTCGACTCGCCCTCGGCCAGCAGAGTCGCCGCCATCAGCTTCAGCACGCTGTTCTTCGCGCCGGAGACGCGCAGGGTGCCGTTGACCGCGGTGGGTCCGTGCACGACGATCTTCTCTTCCATCCACTCTCCTGGGCGGTCTCGCCGGGGTCCCTGCGGGGCCCCGGGTACGGCCGCGGCCTCCGCACCGGTGGTGCGGAGGCCGCGATGTGCTGGGCGCGCGGGGCGGGGCCCCGCGCGGACGGGCGGGATCAGGCGGCGGCGCCGGGCAGCTCCACGTTGTCCGCCACGATCGTCACCCGGTCGTTGTCGACGAACACGAAGCCGGCGTCGATCGTGCCCTCGAGCCGGGAGCCGTCCACGGGGTCCACCGCGAAGTCGCCGGGCTTGAGGATGCCGGCCACGGCCTCGTGGCCGGGCAGGATACCGATGTCGCCCTCGGACGTGCGGACCCGCACCATCCGGGCGGTGCCGGTCCACACGGCCTGCTCGAGGGAGACGATTTCGACGATCATCTCAGCCATGACTACTTGCCACCGGTCCGCTTCTTGATCTGCTCCCACTGCTGCATGACGTCGTCGAGACCGCCGACGTTGTAGAACGCCTGCTCCGGCACGTGGTCGAACTCGCCCTCGCAGATCTTCCCGAACGCCTCGATGGTCTCGGCGAGCGGGACCGTGGAGCCCTCGACACCGGTGAACTGCTTGGCGGTGTAGGTGTTCTGGGAGAGGAACTGCTCGATGCGGCGCGCGCGCGAGACGACGACCTTCTGCTCCTCGGAGAGCTCCTCGACGCCGAGGATCGCGATGATGTCCTGCAGCTCCTTGTTCTCCTGCAGGATCGACCGGACGCGGATCGCGACGTCGTAGTGCTCCTGGCCCACGATCTGCGGGTCGAGGATGCGCGAGGTCGAGGTCAGCGGGTCGATCGCCGGGTACAGACCGCGGGAGGCGATGTCACGGGAGAGCTCGGTGGTCGCGTCCAGGTGGGCGAACGTCGTGGCCGGGGCCGGGTCGGTGTAGTCGTCGGCGGGCACGTAGATCGCCTGCATCGAGGTGATCGAGTGGCCGCGGGTCGAGGTGATGCGCTCCTGGAGCACGCCCATCTCGTCCGCCAGCGTCGGCTGGTAGCCCACGGCGGAGGGAATGCGGCCCAGCAGGGTCGACACCTCCGAGCCGGCCTGGGTGAAGCGGAAGATGTTGTCGACGAAGAGCAGCACGTCCTGGTTCTGCACGTCGCGGAAGTACTCCGCCATCGTGAGCCCGGTCAGGGCCACGCGCAGACGCGTTCCCGGCGGCTCGTCCATCTGGCCGAACACGAGGGCGGTGTCCTTGAGGACGCCCGCCTCCTCCATCTCGACCCAGAGGTCGTTGCCCTCACGGGTGCGCTCGCCCACGCCGGCGAAGACCGAGGTGCCGCCGAAGTTGCGGGCCACACGCGTGATCATCTCCTGGATGAGCACGGTCTTGCCCACGCCGGCGCCGCCGAACAGGCCGATCTTGCCGCCCTTGATGTAGGGGGTCAGCAGGTCGATCGACTTGATGCCGGTCTCCATCATCTCCGTGGAGCCCTCGAGCTCCGCGAAGGACGGCGCCTTGCGGTGGATCGGCCAGCGCTCGGTGATCTCCAGGGAAGAGGTCTCGACGTCGAGGGCCTCACCGAGGACGTTGAAGATGTGACCCTTGACCACGTCGCCCACGGGCACGGAGATCGGCTCGCCGGAGTCCTTGACCTCGGTGCCGCGCACCAGGCCGTCGGTCTGCTGCAGGGCGATCGCGCGGACCATGTTGTCGCCCAGGTGCTGGGCGGTCTCGAACGTGATCGTCCGCTTCTCGCCGTTGAGCTCGTACTGGGCGGTCAGGGCGTTGTAGATGCCGGGCACGGCGTGCTCGGGGAACTCGACGTCGACGACCGGCCCGATGACCCGGGCGATGCGTCCCGTGGCACCGCCCGAGACCGGCTGCCCGGCCTGTTCGCTGATGGTGGCAGTCATATCTCTCACTTCACTTGTTCGTGGTGGACACTTGCTGGATCGCCGGGACGGCCCGTCACAGGGCCTCGGCGCCGCTCACGATCTCGGTGAGCTCGGTGGTGATCTCGGCCTGGCGGGCGTTGTTCATCAGGCGCGTGTACTTCTTGATGAGGTCGTCGGCGTTGTCGCCGGCCGCCTTCATCGCCCGCTGCCGGGCCGCGAGCTCGCTGGTGGCTGCGTGCGCCAGGCTCGCGAAGAGTCGGGCGTCGATGTAGCGCGGCAGGACGGCGTCGAGGAACTCCTCGGGGTTCGGCTCGAACTCGAAGGTGCTGTCGGGCTCCTCCAGCTCCTCGAACTCCCGGGCGACCTCGTCGGTCAGCGCGTTGGCGTCCACGACCTCGAGCGGCAGCAGCCGGAGCACCCGGGGCTCCTGGACGACCATCGACTGGAACGACGTGTAGACGAGGTGGATCTCGTCGACGCCGCCGTCCTCGTACGCGGTCTCCAGGTCCTCGATCAGCACCTTGCGCAGCTCCCGCGCACGGTCCGGCCGGGCGTTGTCCGTGTCCCCGGTCCAGTTCCGCTCGTACGGACGGCTGCGGAAGTCGAAGTACGCCTGGGCCTTGCGGCCGATCAGGTAGACCTTGGTCTCCTTGCCCTCCCCGTGCAGCAGCTCCAGCAGGCCCTCGGCCTCCTTGAGCACGTTGGACGAGTAGGACCCGGCCAGACCGCGGTCCGAGGTCATGATCACCACGGCCGACCGGCGCACCTCGTCGGCCCTCGTGGTCAGGGCATGGGAGACGTTGTGCTGGGTGGCGACCTGTGAGACCGCCCGGGTCAGCGCGTTCGCGTAGGGACGCGCCGCCTGCAGACCCTGTCGGGACTTGTTGATGCGCGAGGTCGCGATCATCTCCATGGCCTTGAAGATCTTCTTCATGGACTTGGTCGACGCGATCTTGTTCCGGTAGACCCGAATCTGCGCTCCCATGTGACTTCCTTTCGTCACCGTGCCCGGTGCGCCGCCGCGGCGGCGCACCGGACCGACCGGTTACTTCCTGACGATCCGTTCCTGGTCGACCGCGGACGCGTCGAGGGGCTCGTGCTCCTCGTGGCCCGGCTCGATCCCGTGCTTGGTGCCCCGGAAGTCCCGCTTGACCTCGGCGACGGCCGTCTCCAGCGCGGCGACGGCGTCGTCCTCGAGCTTGCCGGAGCCGACGATGGAGTCCATCACGTTGGTGGTGCGGCGCACGTGCTCCAGCAGGGCCTGCTCGAAGTCGAGCACGTCGGCGACCTCCACCTCGTCGAGGTGGCCGTTGGTGCCGGCCCAGATGGACACGACCTGGTCCTCGACCGGGTACGGGGTGTACTGCTTCTGCTTCAGCAGCTCCATCAGCCGGGCGCCGCGGGTCAGCTGCTGCCGGGACGCGGGGTCCAGGTCGGAGGCGAACATCGCGAAGGCCTGCATCGAGCGGTAGGACGCCAGCTCGAGCTTCAGCGTGCCGGAGACCTTCTTCATGGCCTTGACCTGCGCGGCGCCGCCGACGCGGGACACGGAAATGCCCACGTCCACGGCCGGGCGCTGGTTGGCGTTGAACAGGTCCGACTGCAGGAAGATCTGGCCGTCGGTGATGGAGATGACGTTGGTGGGGATGAACGCCGAGACGTCGTTGGCCTTCGTCTCGATCATCGGCAGCCCGGTCATCGACCCGGCGCCCAGCTCGTCGGAGAGCTTGGCGCAGCGCTCGAGGAGGCGGGAGTGCAGGTAGAACACGTCGCCCGGGTAGGCCTCGCGTCCCGGCGGGCGGCGCAGCAGCAGCGAGACCGCACGGTAGGCCTCGGCCTGCTTGGACAGGTCGTCGAAGACGATGAGCACGTGCTTGCCGCCGTACATCCAGTGCTGGCCGATGGCCGAGCCGGCGTAGGGGGCGAGGTACTTGATGCCGGCGGCCTCGGAGGCGGGGGCCGCCACGATGGTCGTGTACTCCAGGGCCCCGTTGTCCTCGAGGGTCTGGCGCACGCCGGCGATGGTGGACGCCTTCTGGCCCACGGCCACGTAGATGCAGCGCACCTGCTTGTTGACGTCGCCGGACTCCCAGTTGGCGCGCTGGTTCAGGATGGCGTCCACGGCGATGGCCGTCTTGCCCGTCTGCCGGTCGCCGATGAGGAGCTGGCGCTGACCGCGGCCGATCGGGATCATCGCGTCGATGGCCTTGATGCCGGTCTGCAGGGGCTCGTGGACCGACTTGCGCATGGTCACGCCGGGCGCCTGGGTCTCGAGGGCGCGGCGGCCCTCGGACTCGATGGGGCCGAGGTCGTCGATGGGCGTGCCCAGCGGGTCGACCACGCGGCCGAGGAAGGCGTCGCCCACGGGCACGGAGAGGACCTCCCCGGTCCGCTGGACCTCCTGGCCCTCCTCGATGCCGCGGAAGTCGCCGAGGATCACGACGCCGATGTCGCGGGTGTCGAGGTTCTGCGCGAGGCCGAGGACGCCGTTCTCGAAGCGCAGCAGCTCGTTGGCCATGACCGAGGGCAGGCCTTCGACCCGCGCGATGCCGTCGGAGGCGCTGCTGACGCGGCCGACCTCGGTTCGTTCTGCGGTGCCGGGCTCGTAGGACGCGGCGAATTCGCTCAGCGCGCTACGGACGTCGTCGGCATTGATGGTGACTTCGGACATGTCCTGTCCCTGCTCTCCTAGTTCGTGATCACTGCCGTCAGCGGTGACCGTGAGTCCAAATCTGTGGCGGAACGCTGCGCTGGTCCACCGGCTGCTGCCGTTCGGCCGGTGGGGCGCCCGCCCGCGGCGGCGGCGTGGGCGCCCCCGGCGCTCAGGCGCCGATCCGCTGGCGCAGCTCGTCGAGCCGGGCCGCGACGGAACCGTCGATGACCTCCTCGCCGACCTGCACCTTGAGCCCGCCGAGCAGCGCCGGATCGACGTCCACGGTGAGCTTGAGGTCCTTGCCGTACAGCGAGTTCAGCTGCTGCTGCAGCCGGCCGCGCTGGTCCTCGGTCAGCGGTCGCGACGTGGTCACGTGCGCGATCCACCGCTGCCGGCGGGCCGCCACCTCCTCCGCGAAGCGCTCGACCAGACGGCCGACCAGGGCTCCGCGCGGCGAGAGCACGGCCTGCTCCACGAGGAGCAGTGCCTCGTCCGAGGCGCCCGGGGTCAGCCGGTGCGCCAGTCGCGTCTTGGCCTCGACCCCGGCGCGCTGGTCGCTGAGGGCGCGCTGCAGCTCGTGCGAGCCGTCCAGCACCCCCTTGAACGCGATCAACTGGTCCACGACCTGCTCGAGCCCCTGGAGTCCGGCGCGGTTCTCGGCGGACGCCGCGGTGAGGGACACCCCGGCGTGCTCGAGGGCGTCGGCGAACTCGCGGTCGTCGCTCCAGCGCCGACCGGCGAGGTGCGCGACGATCTCCACGGCGTCCGGGGAGACCTTGTCGGCGAAGATCCGGCGCACGACCTGCTCGCGCCGCGGCCCCTCGTAGGAGGGGTCGGCCAGCGCGCGCCGCAGGGCGCCATTCTCGTCGAGGATGGCGAGCACGGCGAACAGCTCACGGGCGAGCGCGGGGCTGGCGGAGCCGGCCCAGCGCTCGACCTCACGAGCGCTCTGCTGGGTGAATTCGTTCGCTGCGTCTGCCATTACCGCGCCGCACCTGCGTTCCGCTCCTGCTCCTGCTCGAGGTCGGCGAGGAAACGGTCGACCACCCGGTTGGACCGGGCGTCGTCGTCGAGGGACTCGCCCACGATCTTCGCCGCGAGCGTGGTCGCCAGGGCGCCCACCTCGTTGCGCAGGGAGACCACGGCCGCCGAGCGCTCTGCCTCGATGGTGCGGTGGGCGTTCTCGGTGATGCGCGCCGACTCGGCGTTCGCCCGGTCCTTGAAGTCCGCGAGGATCTTCTCCCCCTCGAGGCGGGCCTCCTCGCGGATCTTCTGAGCTTCCAGGCGCGCGCTCTCGAGCTGCTGGTTGTACTCGTCGCGGGCGGCGGCGGCCTCGGCCTGCGCGGCCTTCGCCTTGGCCAGGCCACCTTCGATGGCCTCGGTGCGCTCACGGTAGACCCGCTCGAACGCCGGCACGACGAACTTGACGACGAGGAAGAGCAGGATCAGGAACCCGATGCCGGTGATCAGCATTTCCCAGACGTTGGGGAAGAGGGGGTTCGCCCCTTCCTCGGCTGCCAGCAACAGTGTCATGTGCGCGATTCCTGTTCTCTCAGAAGGACGTGTACTTGGTCAGGCACTCAGGCGATGAACGCGAGCACGAAGCCCAGAATCGCGAGGGCCTCGACCACGGCGAAGCCGAAGAACAGCATCGGCTGGAGCACGCGCTGCGACTCGGGCTGGCGGGCGACGGACTGCATGTACGCGGCGAAGATCAGACCCACGCCGATGCCACCGCCGATGGCAGCCAGACCGTAACCAATAGCGCTGAGCGAACCAGTCATGAGGGGTATTTCCTTTCTAGGTGCCCGGGGGCCGGGCGTCGTAGCCGTGTCGGCTCTGAACATTTCGAGGATGGACTGCGGGGTCCGGCCGGGGCCGGGGCTGCTCCACCGGCGTCAGTGGCCCTCTTGCAGGGCACCCTGGACGTACACGGCGAAGAGGAGGGTGAAGATGTAGGCCTGGAGGACCTGGATCAGGATCTCCAGGAAGTAGATGAACACGCCGAGCACGGTCGAGCCCAGGGCGACGACGCTGATGGCGCTGGCCTGGGAGAGCAGGTAGCCCGTCATGGACGCCGCGACCATCAGGGCGAGGTGACCGGCGAACATGGTGGCGAACACACGCAGGGCGTGCGTGACCGGGCGGATGATCAGGTTCGAGAGGAACTCGATCGGGATGAGGAAGATGTAGAGCAGCTTCGGGACGTCCGGCGGCATGGTCATCTTGCCCATGAAGCCGCCGAGGCCGTGGCGCTTGATGCCCATGAAGACCCAGGTGACGTAGGCGATGCCGGCCAGGACGTAGGCGGAGCCCGCGTGGGAGAGGGTCGGCAGCTGCAGCACCGGGATGGAGCCGAACAGGTTGTTCACCAGGATGAAGAAGAAGAACGTGAACAGCAGCGGGACGTAGGGGCGGAACTCCTTCTCACCGATGATGTCCCGGCCGAGGTGGTTGCGCACGAACCCGTAGCCGCTCTCCGCGAGGTACTGCGACTTCGACGGGACGAGCGCGTTGCGGCGGATGGCCCACATGAAAAAGCCGGCGATCAGGACGACCGACAGGAGGATCAGCAGCGTCTGCTTGCCGAACTCGAAGGTGCCCAGCGCGAAGAACGGCGGCAGGTGCATCTCCTCGACGGTCGGGGCGGTGAATCCTCCGGTGGCGGGGAGCCTGATGAGGGCGGCGTTCAATGCGGGTCCTTTCTGCAGTGCTCTGGCCGGTGGTCACGGTCGGGGCGCCGAGTCCGGGCCGGACTGGTGCGGGTTGTGTGGATCTCGCCCATCGGAGGTCAGGCTGCGACGCAACCCCTCCTGCATGTGGAGGTACACGACGTAGATCCCGGAGGCGGCGCCGATGCACGCTCCCAGGACCACGATCCACCGGGTTCCCAGCACGCGATCCGCACCCCACCCTACCAAACTCCAGAACCCCATCCCGATCACCACGTAGAGGAGTGTCGTGAGACCTCCGGAGAGACCTCCGCCCTCCACGAGCTCCCCCGCGGTGCGCAGTCCGGGGCGCTCCCCGGGCCCGTCCTGCGGGGCCCCGGGGCCCTCCTCCGGCGGGGGCGTCCCGTCCGGGCGGGCCGGGTCGTCGCGGTCATCCGCGCTCATGGTCGTCCGTGCTCATGGTCGTCCTGCTTCCTGTCGTCCGGGGTCCTGCCGTCGCGCGTGCCGTCGCCGGCGGGGCCGGGTGCGCCCGGGCCGTCCGGGTGCTCGGCCGCTGCCCGCCGCCGGGCCTCCAGCACCGGCTCCAGGGCGGTGCGGGTGCCGCGGGCGCCGGCGCGGGCCGCGAGCGCCAGCGAGACGACGAGCGCGGCCAGCACCCCGGCCGCGCCCCAGCCCGGGACCAGCCAGCCGGGGGCCGGCACGGTGAGCAGGACCCAGCCGAGCAGGAGCACCTTCAGCACGTACGTCGCGGCGAGCACGGGGGCGGCGACCGGCCCGTCCGTCCCGGCGGTGGCCCGCGCCACGAGCACGGTCACCAGGTGGCTCGCGGCGATCAGCCCCGCGCCGAGCAGGACGCTGAGCAGGGCCGCGCTCACGGGCGGGTCCCCGTCCGGGAGCGGACGCCCGCACGGCGCCCGAGCAGCGCGGGCAGCACCAGGTAGAGCGCGAGCACCGCCAGCACGAACGCGCCGGCCACGGCCGTGGCGACGGGCCCCGTGCGCAGGCCCACGACCGAGGCGACGCTGACGAGGACGGTCGCGGCCGTGACGACGAGCGCGGAGCCCGTGTGGGACAGGCCCACGTCGGTGAGCTGCTGGTAGACGTGCTGGCGGTGCGGCCGGTACCAGGCCTCCCCCGCGCGGACGCGGCGGAGCAGGGTCACGGAGGTGTCGGCCACGTAGACCGCGAGCGGGGGCAGGAGGTACTCGACGTAGACGCCGGAGAGGAAGGCCGCGACCGCGATGCCGGCCAGCGAGCCGCCCAGCAGGTAGGAGCCCACGTCGCCGAGGAACACGGTGCCGCGGCCGAGGTTCCAGGGCAGGAACCCGGCGAAGCCGCCCGCCACGGCCAGGCCGGCGGCGATCATCCACGGCAGGTCGTTGGAGGCGCCGGCCCAGGCGTACAGCAGCCCCGCGGCGAGGCCGTGCAGCCCCGAGATGCCGTTGATCCCGTCCATGAAGTTGGCCATGTTCACGTAGGCGGCGATCGCGAGGGTGCCCACGGGCAGCCACCAGGCGGAGGTGCCGAGCACCGCGACCAGGACGGCCGTGGCGGCCAGGCCGATGCCCAGCTGCGCGGCCAGGCGCGCCCGCACGGACACGCCCCGGTAGTCCTCGGCCCAGCCGAGGGCGGCGAACAGCCCGGTCACGGCCAGGACCACGAGCGCGACGGAGCGGTCGACCTCGATCGCGCCGGTGAGCAGGGCGGAGCCGTAGGCGGCGAGCACGGCGAGGGCCACGGCCAGGCCCATGCCCCGCACGACCGTGCGGTGGTGGGAGGAGCGCTCGTTGGGGACGTCGAGCACGCCCCACCGGGCGAGCAGCGGCTTGACGGCCAGGGGCAGCAGGAGGCTGAGCACGAGGGCAGGGACACCGACCGTGAGGACGAGCTCCCCGAGCCGGCGCAGCTCCTCCGGGTCGGGGGCGGCGCCCGGGTCGGTGAGGTCGAGCCCGGCGGGGAGCAGCACGACCGGGGCCGGGCTCACGACGCCCGTCCCGAGGAGCTGCGCGGGCGCTGGACCGACGTGGGCGGCGGCTGCGTGGACGGTCTGACGACGGGGATCGTGCCCGTGTAGACCATGCCGCCGCGCACCTTCCAGGTGTGCCGGTCCAGCTGGGCGGGGTCGAGGCGGTCGGCGCGCGCGTGGGAGATCTTGGGGTGGAAGGGCCGCTCGTCCTTCTCGCCGAGGCCGATGAGGTCCTCGTGCAGCTTCTCCCCCGGGCGCAGCCCGGTGATCTCGATCTCGATGTCCTCGCGCCCGCTCATCACGCGCAGCCGCTCGGCGATGTCCATGATCCGCACGGGCTCGCCCATGTCCAGGATCAGCACCTCGCCGCCGCGGGCGATCGCCCCCGCCTGGATCACGAGCTGGCAGGCCTCCGGGATGGTCATGAAGTAGCGGGTGGCCTCCGCGTGCGTCACCGTGATCGGGCCGCCCTGCCGGATCTGCTCGGTGAAGAGGGGGAGCATCGAGCCCCGGGAGCCGAAGACGTTGCCGAAGCGCACCGAGACGTACCGGCGCCCGGTGCGGTCCGCCATCCACGCGGTGAGCTTCTCGGCGACGCGCTTGGAGTGGCCCAGGGCCGTGGTGGGGTTGGCGGCCTTGTCGGTCGAGATGTTGACGAAGACCTCGACCTCCGCCTCCTCCGCGGCCTGCAGCACGTTGAGGGTACCGACGACGTTGGTCTTCCACGCCTCGTCCGGGTACTGCTCGAGCAGGGACACGTGCTTGAGTGCGGCCGCGTGGAAGACCACCTGGGGGCGGCGGTCGCGGAAGATCGCCCCGACGGACTCCGGGTCGCGGATGTCGGCGAGGACGGTGTCGCGGCCGTCGAGCAGGCCGCGCCCCGTGATGGAGATCTGGGTGCCCTGCAGCGCGGACTCGTCGCGGTCCACCATGATCAGCTCGGCGGGCTCGAAGCCGACGAGCTGGCGGCACAGCTCGGAGCCGATGGAGCCGCCGGCGCCGGTCACCAGGACGCGGCGGCCCTTCACGTAGCCGGCGATCTCCTCGACGTCGATGTCGACGGGGCGGCGGCCGATGAGGTCCTCCATGCTGATGTCCCGGAAGTCCGCGCCCTGGTGCTTGGCGGTGAGCACCTCGCCGAGCGGGGGCATGGTCATGACCCGGATCCCGGTGCCGGCCACGGCGTCCGCGACCCGGTGCATGATCCGGGGGTCCGCGCCGGACATCGCCACGATCAGCACCGAGGCGCGGGTGCGGGCCATGACGTCGCGGAGGTCGTGCAGGGTGCCGAGCACGGGCACGGAGGAGATCCGCAGGTGCTTCTTGGCGGGGTCGTCGTCGAGCAGGGCCACGGGCAGGAACTCCGAGTGCGGGTCCTGCATCATCCGCTGGATGAGGAAGGTCCCGAGGTAGCCGGCGCCGTAGACCACCACGTGCTGGGCGGAGGCGCCCGGACGGGCGGAGGCCTCCTGGTACATCCGCTTGAGGTAGCGGAAGGCGGCCATGAACAGGCACGCGAAGGGGAACGCGATGAGGGCGGTGGAGCGCGGGATGCCGATGCTCGTGCCCACCACCAGGAGCAGCACCTGGACCACGGCCGTGACGATGAGGGTGACCACCACGAGGAGCTTGGCCTCGTCGAAGCTGCCGAAGGAGTACCGCCCCTTGTACAGGGCGAAGGAGAAGCCGACGACGAGCTGGGCGGCCACGGCCACGAGGGACACCAGCAGCAGCCCGGGGGCGCTGATGAACTGGAGCTCCATCTCGTAGCGCAGCACCAGGGCGAGCACGAGGGCCACGACCCAGGCGACGGAGTCCAGCAGCATCTGGATCCACAGCCACGCCACGGGCCTGTCCTGCGGGGCGCCGCGGGGCGGGAACCCCGCGGCGGGACCCCCGGGGGGCACCGCCGTGCCGGCGGTGCGCTCGGGCGAACCACTCATCGCAGAAGTTCCTTTCGTGGTCGGTGCCGGAGCCGGGGGGCCGGGCGGGGAGGGTGCCGGTGCGGGACGGTCAGCGGCGGGGTGCGCCGACCATGGCCCGGTAGGCGAGCTCCCGGAGCCGGGTGGGGACGAACCGGTAGCCGCCGCGCACCACCACGTTGCGCACCCATTGTAGGAACCCGACGTGGCCGATCCCGCGCAGGCGGGCCTGGAGGGCGAGCTCCGCGCGGAGCACGCGCCATCCGCCGCGCCGCTCGTAGGAGCCCGCCGAGACCCGGTAGCCGACCAGCGGTTCGGCCACGTTGCGCACGTCGGCGCCCGCGCGCAGCATCCGCACCCACAGCCAGTAGTCCTCGGCCAGGGGCACGTGCTCGTAGCCGCCGGCCGCCCGCACCGCCGAGCGCCGGAACACCACCGTCGGGTGGCTCACGGGGTTGCGGCGCCGGGAGACGGAGAGGATGTCCCGCTCCCCCACCGGTGCGCGGCGCAGGGCGATCGGGGTCCGCTCGTCGTCGCCGATCTCGTGCATCGACGAGCCCACCAGGTCGGCCCCGGCCTCGATCACGGGCAGCTGCACCGCGAAGCGGCGGGGGTAGGAGACGTCGTCGGCGTCGGCGCGGGCCACCACGTCGTGCCGGCACCGGTCCAGGCCGGCGGTGAGCGCCGCGGTGAGGCCCTCGTTGCGCTCCAGGTCGACCCGCACCACGGGCACGGGGAGCTCGCGCACCAGGCGGTCCAGCTCGGCCTCCAGCGCCGCAGGGACGGGGCCGTCCCGCACGACGACGAGCTCGGCGGGCCGGCGCCGCTGCTCGACGGTGGCCGACTCGGCCGCCCGGCGCACCCGCTCCGCGGTGTCGGCGCGGTAGACGGGCATGAGCACGGAGAACTCGAGCGGGGGGTGCGGGCTCACGGGGTCACCGCGGCCCGCCGAAGCCGCGGCCGCGCATCCCGCCGGCGTAGCGGCTCGCCCAGGACGCGAGACCGCGCACGTCCCGCCGGCGGAGGTAGAAGAGGGGGTAGCCGACGAGGTCGGCCCCGAGCTGGACGACCCGCTTGTACCGCCACGTGGTCCAGCCCCGGTTGCGGAAGAAGTGCTCGCGCTTGAACTCCGTCCCGGGCACCACGACCTTGAGCCGGCCGGGGACCACGACGTGCTCCTCGTCCCAGCCCGGCGGGTGCGCCACGGCGGTGCGGGTGGTGGTGCCGAAGGGCAGCCCGGAGCGGCGCAGCCGCACCAGGAAGTCGACCTCGTCGCCGCGCAGGAAGAGCTTGAGGTCCGGCAGCCCGACCGTGAAGAAGACGTGCTCGGCCATCAGGGCGCCGTTGAAGAAGGTGGCGTAGCCGGGCAGGAAGCCGAGCGGCTCCAGGTCCGCCCGGGAGTGGGTCATCCGCCCCTCGAGGCGGTAGGAGAAGGCCAGCGCGCCGTGGTCCTGGGGTGCCACGACGAGCGGGGAGACGACCGACAGCTCCCGCCGCGCGGCCTCCTGCAGGAGGATCTCGAGGCAGTCGGGGCCCTCCGGGTGGGCGTCGTCGTCCATGAGCCACACCCGGTCGGCACCGGTGGCGAGCGCGGTCAGGATCGCGAGGGAGAACCCGCCGGCCCCGCCCAGGTTGGCGAGGGAGCGCACGAGCTCGAGCGCGAACCGGCCGCCGATCGCCTCCTCGAGCACCTCCCGCGGCAGCGCCTCGCGCCCCGCGTCGACGAGGCACAGGGAGGCGACGGGCACCGTCTGCTCCCGCAGCGCGGCGACGAGCGCGAGGACGTCCTCGTGCCGGTCCTGGGTCACGCAGGCCACCGCCACCGTGGGGGTGGGCGTGGGGTCGGACGGCATGCGGCTCCTCCAGGGGGTGACGGGCTGTGCGGTGACGGGCAGTGCGGGAACGGGTGCGGGGTCCGGCACGGTGCCGCGGGCGGGCGCCGGAACGTGCCGAGTCTAGCAAGCGGCGCCCGGACGGCCGGGCCGGCGGGCCGCGTCGCCCCGCCCCGGCGGTGGGCCGGTCTGTACGATGAGCGCAGGAATCCGGGCCCGGACGACGGCGACCGGAAGCGACCGGCAGAGAGGAAGCACCGTGACATCGACGACGTGGGCAGTCCTGGGAGCGACGGGGTTCGTGGGTTCCGCGACCGTGGCCCGGCTGCAGGCGGACGGCCAGACGGTGGTCCCGGTCTCCGCGCCGCGGCTGGGGTCCGGGGCGCGCACGGTCCACCACCTGCTCCAGCAGGCCGGCCGGCTCGAGTCCGTCATCGACTACCTCGCCGAGTCCTTCGCCGGTGCCCACGTGGTCGTCAACGCGGCGGGCCTGGCGGCCCCGGACCAGACGCACGAGGAGTCCCTCGTGGGGGCGAACGCGCTGCTGCCGGTGCTCGTGGCGCTCGCGGCGCGCCGCACGAGCGTGCGCCGGATCGTGCACGTCAGCTCCGCGGCCGTCCAGGGCGACGTCGACGTCCTCGACGAGACGCCCACGGTCCGGCCGTTCTCCCCCTACTCCTTCTCCAAGGCCCTGGGCGAGAGCGCGCTCCTGAAGCTGCGCCGCGACTGGGCGGGCGAGGACGGAGCACCCGCGATCACGGTGCTGCGCGCGACCTCGGTGCAGGGCTCCGGCCGGCGCACCACCGCGCGGCTGGCCCGCTTCGCGTCCTCGCCGCTGAGCTCGGTGGCCGGCGACGGCGGCGCGCCCACCCCGGTGACGTCCGTGCACGCCCTGGCCGAGTTCGTCTCCCGGGTCGGGCGCCACGGGGAGGCGCTGCCGCCGGTCGTGCTGCAGCCCTGGGAAGGCGCCACGACCGGCTCCATCCTGCGGGACGCGGGCCGCCGGGAGCCGCGCCACCTCCCCGTGCTGCTGTGCCGGCTCGTCGTGGACGCCGGGTTCGCGGTCTCGGCCCTGGCCGGGCACCGGTGGCACGGCGTGTTCCGCCGGCTCGAGGTCACCTGGTTCGGTCAGCGCCAGGTGCGCGGCTGGGCGGAGGAGCACGACGCGGTCCCCGAGCCGCGGATCAGCGAGGTCCTGCGCCAGGCGCACCTGGCCGCCGGCCGGGGCTGAGCCCCGCAGAGCTGCTCGGGGCCGCGCCGGGCCGCTCCCGGGACGGGCTCAGGCCTCGCCGCTGCCCCGCGCCACGAGCCGGGCGGCCTCCTCGACCGGCAGCGGCCGCGGCTGCCCCGGCGCCCCGGG
>NZ_NSKF01000033.1:0-31950 GCF_002287015.1 Kocuria sp. WN036 | reverse complement strand
ACACCGCCCTGCACATGGCCGCCGTGACCCAGCAGAGGCTGGGCTACGAAGGAGCGGACTACGTGGCCAAGCAATTGGCCCGCGGCAAGACCCACACCGAAGCAATGCGACTGCTACGACGGAGGATCTCGGACCGAGTCTTCGCCGCTCTGCGCGCCGATGAGAAGGCCAAGGAGTCACCAATCGACCTCAGGCATCGCCCTGGTCCGGAACCAGTTCTCGAGGTTGCGGCTTGACATAGGAGCATCGGGGAGCTCGACCCCCGCAATCGTTGATCGCCGGGTTCATCGACCAGATGAGGTCCGAAGGCTACGCGGTCGAGTCGATCTGCGCGGTCCTGCGCGAGCAGGGCGTGCCGATCGCCGCGAGAACCTACCGCTCCTGGAAGCAACCCGGTCGGCAGCCTGCCGCGCGCACGGTCAGCGACGCGATCGTCATGGATGCGCTGCTGGCCACCGTGGGCACCCCGGAGGGCCTCTACGGCCGGCGGAAGATGACCGCCTACCTGCGCCGGTGTGGGCTGGCAGTGGCCCACTGCACGGTGGATCGACTGATGCGCTCCCTCGGGCTGGCCGGGGTGGTCCGAGGCCGGCGGGTGCGCACCACGATCCCGGCCAAGGATGGGACGCGGGCGTCGGATCTGCTCAACCGCAACTTCACCGCCGCGGCCCCGAACACCGTGTGGGTCGCCGACTTCACCTACGTGCGCACCTGGGCCGGATTCGTCTACGTCGCCTTCATCGTCGATGTCTTCGCCCAGCGCATCGTGTCCTGGAACGCCGCCACCACCCGCACGACGGATCTGGTGCTCACCTGCCTGCGAATGGGCCGGTGGGACCGCACCCGTCAGGGCCTGGTGCTGCCGGAGGGGCTGATCCATCACCACGACGCCGGGTCCCAGTACACGGCGCTGCGCTTCACCGAGCATCTGGCCCTGGAGGGGATGGCCCCGTCGATCGGTTCGGTCGGGGACGCCTACGACAACTGCCTCATGGAGTCGATCATCGGCCTCTACAAGACCGAGTGCATCCGCCCGGGCCCGTTCGTGAAGGCACCACTGAAAACTGTCAGCGACGTCGAGTACTCCACGCTGGCCTGGGTGGACTGGTACAACACCCGCAGGCTGCACTCCAGCCTCGGCAACGTCCCGCCTGCCGAGTTCGAGGCCGCCCACTACGATCAGATCACTGCGCCCCAGCCGGCGGCGCAGCCCGTATGAAGACGGCAGAGAAGCCGTGACGGTTCATCGTCCCTCACCGGCATCGTGCGTGCTGAGTTCGGGGTGCGATCATCGTCTCAGGGCCGACCAGAGACGGTCGTTGGTTGTGCTGTGCACATCAGAACCCGGAGCGGGCTCCATCGCCGTTGCTCTACAGATGGGCCCCGTTGGAGGCGGGCACGCCACATCAAATACCACCTAGCGGCGCATCAGCGCCGGGTCATTCTCCAATGGTGGCGATGTCACGGTGGGCTAGAAGATGATGGCGGCTACCATCACAGCCAGTCCCACCACGGTCAGCACAAAGGGTCCGGCAACGGGTGGGTCCGTTCGCAGCGGGACGTTGTGCTGGCCGTGTTGCAGGAGCTGGGCTCTGCGCCGGCGGTACCGTGCGGCAGCCGCGATCGGCCACAGGACGGCGATGGCCAACGCCAGGGTGGCGATCACGATGAGCACCGGCTGAGCGGACATGGCTTGAGCTTAGAAGGGTGCGCGACGGCCACGTGAACGCCCCCAAAAGAAGACACCCCCGCCGCCTTCCTCCGCCGGGACGAAGCTACCCGGCACCGTCCCAGCGGCACATCGCCCGTGAGACGACCCCAGAACGGGCTTCCAGGACGAAGGGAAACCCAGGCGGCCTCCCAGGGGTAGGGGACTGCCGCACGAATAGGTGACGTCACCTATTCGTGCGGCAGTCCCGAGAAGGCTGATGCACGATGAGATGACCTCTGATCTGGCTTACCCAAGGGGTGGACCCAGCCCAGGTCCGAGGTGCGGCCAGGCAGCCGCTGGCCGACCCGTGAACAGCGAAGCCAGGAACGGCTCCACACCCTCCGCATTACCTATCGTCCGGTCCGGAGGGTGCCCGCTCAGGCGGTGAGCGGCACCCGCAGCGGGGCCAGGGCGGTGGCCCAGGCGGTGACCTGATCCAGCAGCGTGGCCAGGGACCGCTGGTGGTGCTCGTGGGGGATGAAGGTGGTGTAGTGCTCGAAGTCGGTGCGCAGTGACAGCGCCACCTGGGCGCGCACATCGGCCATCTGCAGTTCCCCGGCAATCTGGCGCAGGTGCTCCACGGCCCGCACACCACCGGCCGCCCCGTAGGAGACGAAACCCACGGCCTTATTGGCCCACTCGGCGTAGAGGTAGTCCAACGCGTTCTTCAGCACCCCGGGCACGCTGTGGTTGTACTCCGGGGTGACGATGACAAACCCGTCGAAACGCTCGATCGTGGCCGCCCACTGGCGGGTGTGCTCGTGCTGGTAGGCCCCGGCTGAGGGCGGAAGGGGCTCGTCCAGGTGTGGCAGCGGATGATCTCGCAGGTCGATGAGCTCGAACGCTGTGTCCTCGCGCTGGGCGGCGTGTTCGAGGACCCAGGCGGCGACCTGCTCACCGTTGCGGTGGGGGCGGGTGCTGCCGAGGATGATGCCGATGCGGGTCATGACCGGGCCTCCAGACTAACCAACTACTTGTCACATCAAACAAATATAGGGTGTGGTACTTCGCGCGACAAGTATTGTGGCGAAGGTGAACACTCAGAACCCGGGCCAGCCTGTTCCGCTGACTCCCCAGGAGGAGGGTTTCCTGCGTGCCCTGACGCAGGCGATGCTCACCGTGCCGCGGGTGCTGGATGCGGATCTGGTGCGGGAGCAGGCGATGTCGATGAATGAGTACACCGTGTTGATGCACCTCTCGGAGGCGCCGGAGCGGCAGCTCAGCATGGGAGAGCTGGCCGGGGCCTGCGCCCTGTCACTGAGCGGCATGACCCGCATCATCCACCGGCTGGAGGACCAGGGCCTGGTGTGCCGGGAACGCTCCGGGATCGACGGGCGGTCCCGGAGCGCGGTGCTCACCGAGTCCGGGCTGAAGCGGTTGTCCCAGGCCTGGCCCACCCACCTGGCCAGTGTGCGACGCCACGTTTTCAACCACCTCCAAGCGGTGGACCTGCCTGCCGCCACCACCGTCTTGAAGGGCTTCGTCGCCGACGCGCCCACCACACCCCAGCAGTAGAAGGCCCAGGACGGTCTTCAACCCCAGGGGCAACAATTTGCGCCACCGGCTAGGGCAGGAACTTCACCCCCAGGCAACCTGTCATGCGCGCAGACTATTCACGCTGAAGGAAGCCCCCCACGGGCGCCTCGCCCGTTGAGGATGAGCGCCCTTAGCCTGGGGCCGACCTAATAATTGCTGGTAGATCCTCGGCAGTGGAGCCAAAAGCGACTCGACTGCATCTGCTTTACATATGGCCGGCTACCGGCCACTTCCCACGGGCATGGGACTGGAGCACAGTTGCCTGCTCGGCTGGGCTCCTGTGTCTATGAGCTGGCCGGCCTGGCTACGGAACCTCGGCCCTTGCCGTTCTCACGGGTGCCGCCAGCGATTTTCTTCACTTCATCCGGGATCGGTTGGTGGCGTTTCGAAGCTACTGCGATGTAAGCCTTGGCTGCAGCCTGTCGATTCGCCACGAACCGACCCGTTTTTGCGGAACGTCTAACGCTCTTCGTCAAGACTGCCCCTCCTCACTGTTGGTCAAGTCTGCGTGGTCGTCCTCTGAAGTGTCCAGACCCAAGGCGGTTCCCAGGACTTCTTGGATGAACGCCGCCGTCGTATCGCTAGGGGCGTTCTCGCCAAGATGCTGGAGGGCCGCAATCGCGGCAAGAGCGTCGCGGTCGCTGAGAATGGCCACCGTTGCGTCCTCAACCTCTAGCTCCTCGTCCTCGGTGGATACGGAGAGCAGGCGGTCCGCCGCCCAACGCGCATTCTCCCACCATTGGGCGGTCTCGGCGGTAGCCCTTTGCACCTCAGCAGTCGCCAGAGCAGTGTTTCGGGCTGTCTGGGCGGAACGGGTGACTCCCCGGTAGGCGATCGAGGCCGCCGCGAGGGCCGCGACCCCGCCCAAGCCCGCACTTGTGGAGAACGAGTACAACCATTCCCGGATGGTTTCTAGCTCAATAGGCCAGTGCGCATGCGCTAAGGCTCCCAGAAGTGCTGAGAATAAGAGAGTAATTAAATACCCGATAATCCACGATAGTCGAAGCCATTTATTAGAATGTCTTTGAGGCACTTCGCCATCTTCCTGTCACGGTTATTCGACATGCCGGAGCACGGGAGATATCGACTTCAGAAGGGGTATTTCCAGCTGGCGAGCTGTGGTTCAACGGTGGGAGCCCCCTTGGCAAGCACTGTGCGCCAGTCGAGGTTTCCCATTTTCTGCAGACGCCCAATTACAACGACGGGGTGGACGTGGTGCTTGTCTGCTTCGGCCTGGATCCAGGCGCTCCGGACACGGCTGGGTGGGTCGCTGAACTCGTGATTGGGGAAGGTCAGCTCTGCGGCGAGTTCGTCGGCTGCTCGTTCCTGGTCGTCGAGCCCTTGGACCCCGGCGGTCTCGTTGATGCCGGTGTCCACCCGGATTTCGCCTTCCTTGAGGTCGCCATTGAGGATATGCGCGACCTCGTGCAGCAAGGTGAAAAGGACCTTGTCGAGTCTCTTGCCCCGCCCGGACAGTGCGATGACGGGATTGCCGTCTTGTAAGAAGGACACCCCGTCGAGCTTCGAACCGGGGAAGCTCTCCTCATAGAGAAGGGCAACTCCGTGCTCGCGGAACTGCTGTGGAAGGGAGGCGAACGCCGCAGGGGTGGCCACGATCTGACTGATCCGGCGGGCGAAAGTGTTGAAGCCGGCCGGGTCGAAGACCGGTAGCTGCTGGCTGCGGGCCTTGTTCTTGATGACGGCCAGCCAGGCTCGCTGAAGCTTGGTGGTCTCTTCGTGCTCGTTGCTGCGACGGGCGACAGCCTTAAATTCGGGCTCGTCGTCGATGGTGCCCAACCCAAAAAGCTGGATGATCTGTGCCTCGGTCTGCGCGAGAGATCCTTCGGCGATGATCCCGCGCTTTCGCAGCAACGACACAGGTGCTAGGTCGTTCAGGCGGGCGCGTCGCTGGACGTCGGTGAGCTGGCTCTGCAGGCCCTTGTCCTGGGACTGCTGCCACAGCAAGTACCGATTCTGTAGGTTCAGCCAGTACTCGGTGCTGGTCCCGAAGGCCGCTGCGATCTGAGCGGCCGACTCGCGGGTGAGTTCCTTCTTCCCGCTGATCACCTCAGACACGAACTGGGTAGGACGCTGGATGATCTCAGCGAACTCAGCCTGCGACCAGCCGTGTGCCTCCAGCTCTTCCTCCAGGTGCTCACCAACCGGGAAGGCCTGGGCAATGCTCATGGTGTCTTCTCCTCTCAACGGACGTCGGTCTCAGTGGTAGTCCACGATTTCGATGACGATCGTCGTCCGCCCGGCCGGCTCTGTCCTGAAGCGGACGATCAGCCGGTATTGCTTGTTCAGGCGCAGTGAGTGCTGGCCTTCTCGGTTGCCCCGAAGCTTCTCCAGGTGCAACGACTTCAACGCCCGCAGATCCCGCTCATCACTGGCTGCGGAAATGGAGTCGATCCTCTTGCGGTACGCCTTGACCAGCTCTCCACTGAGCCGGGGGTGAACGAAGCCCGGATCTTCCGCCAGGCAGCGGAGATCCTCGTCCTCGTACTCGATACGCAAATGCTGGCTCCGTTCTCCAGGGACTGTGCTCCCTAGGGACCGGCCACAGCCTACTTTACCACTACTCGACTTCGGTGCATCACCCTTGCCCAGAAGTATTACATCGACTACAGTTTGGTTTGACGCCGGGTTTCGGCGTCAAACCAAGTGGCCGGCCGTGACCGGCGGGAAGGATGGATGTGATGAGTAAGGGACGTTCGGTAGCGAGGAGCTCGAAGACCGGTCGGTTCGTGACGAAGGGACATGCGAAGCGGTCACCGCGGACGACGACCACGGAGCGTGTGGGGCGTGGGACGTCAAACTCGAAGCCGGTAACGCGCTCTTCCACGACGGGACGCTTCGTCACGACGCGTTGGGGGCGTGAGAACCCTGGGGGGACGATCACCCAGCAGGTGTGACAGCGGAGCCGCGTCGGTGGGTCTCGGCGGCATCCTGATCATGGTGAGTCGTTGCCATGCTGGCTCTCGGCAGTGGCTGGCGATGGGTGAAGAGCAACGGCCACGAGGCTCTCGTGGTGACGAGACGGACAGGCCCCTGGTTCATGTGGCGTGATGCGTGCGACCAGGGGTCTTCGGCTACCTCACAGAAGGCCAGGTTTCTTCTGGCCGGTGCCATGCGCTCAGATGGCCTGGGCGGCTGGGTAGCGTGTGAGGGAGATTCCCGATCGCACTCAGGAGATCCCCCATGGCCCGAGCCCGCAAGAGGAAACAAGTCGAGGGGCAGTTGAGCATTGATGCCTTTCTCTTCCCGGAACCCGAGGAGGTTCGTGATGAACACGTACGGCAAGTTCGCGCAGGAAGCGTGGAGGACGACCGCGCCGGCGGAGTACGCCCTGATCCCGGACCCGGCTCAGTGGTTCGAGCAGCTGGGGGAGGAGGCGGCGCAGCGGGTGGGCGAGCTGATGATGGAGCTGGCCGGCCCGGACAGGAAAGGGGAGACCTATCTGGAGAAGGTGGGGCGGTTGAACGCGTCGAAGATGCAGGCCGAGGAGATCGTGCGCGCGGAGATGCTGACCCCGGACCCGTCGGTACAGGAGGAGCCGGACGAGGACGAGGATCCCGAGTCGGGGATGGCCGAGACTCTCGAGGAGATGAAAGAGCTCAACCGGATCTATCGGGACTTCCTGGACGAGTCGGCGCAGGAAGAGGCCGAGCGGCCATAGGGCTGGGGCCGGACACCGGACCTGCGCCCGCGGAAAGCCCGGGACGCTTCGTCCCCCGCGCCCAGGACGACCTGGCCCCGTCTGGTGCGCAGGCAAGGTTCCGAGCCAACCTCGCAGCGCTTCGGGTGCTGCGCACCCTCCAGGCCGTGGAACGGGCCGCCACCGAGGCTGAGCGGAACACGCTGGCCCGGTGGGGGTCCTGGGGTGCCAGTGGGGTCGCGGAGGTCTTCGACGAGTCCCGGGCCGAGTTCGAGGCGGAGCGGGCCGAGCTGGGCGAGTTGCTGGATGAGGCCGAGTACGCGGCTGCACGGCGCACGGTGATCAACGCCCACTACACCGACCCGGCGATCGCCGCCGAGGTCTGGGGTGCCCTGACCGGGCTGGGCTTCGCGGGTGGGCGGGTGCTGGAGCCCGGCTCCGGTGCCGGCACCTTCATCGGCCTGGCCCCTGAAGGTGCCCAGATGACCGGGGTGGAGCTGGACCCGGTGACCGCGGCGATCTCCCAGGCCATCTACCCGGACGCCACGATCCGCACCGAGTCCTTCGCTGACACCCGGATGCCCGGTGGCGCCTTCGACGCCGCGGTGGGCAACGTCCCCTTCTCCAAGAATTCACTGCACGATCCCCGAAACAACGCGGCCGGGCACTCGATGCACAACCACTTCATCCTCAAGTCCCTGGCCCTGACCCGCCCCGGCGGGGTGGTCGGGGTGATCTCCTCGGCCTTCACCCTGGACGCGCAGAACCCCGCGGCCCGCCGGGAAATGGCCGAGACCGCTGATCTGTTGGGCGCGGTGCGCCTGCCCACCGGCGCCCACCGTCGTGCGGCCGGCACGGACGCGCTGACCGATGTGCTGATCTTCCGCCGCCGTCTGCCCGGGGAGGAGCCGCTAGACCAGTCGTGGGTGGAGACCGCTCCGGTGGAGCTGGATGGCCAGCAGGGGCGGATGAACGCCTACTTCCTCGCCCACCCTGCCCGGGTGCTCGGTGAGCCGGTGATCGGTCACGGCATGTACGGCTCCGCCACGCTGACCGTGCGTTCCGAGGACCTGGCGGCCACGGGGGTGCGGCTGCACGAGCAGCTGGCGGACATCACCGACCACGCCCTGGCGGCCGGGCGGGGAATGGCCGAACGCACTGGTGAGCAGGAGCTGGAGGTCGCGGCCCTGGTCCCGGCTGGGGAGCAGGAGCAGATCGGGCACATCGCCGACCGCGGGGAGACGGGCTTCACGCAGGTCACCGTGGAGGGGGTGCACGGCCCGCTGAAGGTCCCCCGCACCCAGCACGGCGAACTGCGGGCCCTGCTGGGACTGCGCGATCAGGGGCGGGCTGTGCTGACGATGGAGGCGGCCAACGTCGAGGACACCCCGGAGCTCGACGCCATGAGGGCCCAGTTGGCGGGCAGCTACGAGGCGTATGTGGACCGGTACGGGCCGATCAACCGGTTCACCGAACGCCGCACCGGCAAATACGACGAGGCCGGGGCGGACATCCTGGCCCGGGTCACTCCGCCGGCGGTGCGGTTGCTGCGCGGGGATCCGTTCGGGCCGCTGGTGCTGGGTCTGGAGCACTTCGACGAGGGATCGGGCACCGCCGCGGCGGCGGGCCTGCTCTCGGAGCGGCAGGTGCAACCACGCCGTCCCGTGCTCGGGGTCGACACCCCGGATGAGGCCTTGGCCGTCACCCTCGACACGCTGGGGACCGTGGACCTGACCCATATCGCCCGGCTGCTGGGCACCGACGAGGCAGGGGCGCGCGAGGCACTGGGGGAGCTGGTCTACGAGGTGCCCGGCGAGGACGGTATCTATGAGACCCGCGCGGAGTACCTGTCCGGGGACGTGCGCGAGAAACTGGACACCGCCCGGGCCGCGGCAACCACCGGGGCACGGTTCCAGACGAACGTGGCCGCTCTGGAGGCGGTGTTGCCGGCCCCGCTGGGGGCCGATGAGATCGAGGCCCGCATCGGGGCGGTGTGGGTGTCCCCGGAGATCCACGAGCAGTTCCTGCGCCACATCATCAGGGACCCGGCCGCGCGGGTGGACCGGGTCAGCGGGGCGAACTGGGAGGTGCGGGCCTCCCGCCACGTCTTCGCCGCCCGCAACGACTGGGGCACCGAGCGGATGGCCGCCGGGGACATCTTCAAGAACCTGGCTGAGCAGCGCCGTATCCAGGTCACCGACCCCGACCCGTCGGACCCGGAGGGCAACCGCCGGGTGGTCAACGCCACCGAGACCACCGCCGCCCAGGAGAAAGCGCAACTGATGCAGGAGCGCTTCGGAGAGTGGGTGTGGGAGGACCCGGCACGGGCTGCCGGATTGGTGGATGAGTACAACCGGCGGTTCAACTCCATTGTGCTGCGCGACTACACCGTGGAGGGGGAACGCCTGTCCTTCCCCGGGCTGGTGAAGAACTTCACCCCCCGGCCCCACCAGCGCGCGGCGGTGGCCCGGATGCTCTCGGAGCCCTCGGTGGGACTTTTCCACGAGGTGGGGGCCGGCAAGACCGCGGAGATGGTGATCGGCGCGATGGAGCTGCGCCGGCTGGGAATGGCGCGCAAACCGGTAGTGGTGGTGCCCAACCACATGCTCGAGCAGTTCACCCGGGAGTGGCTGCAGCTCTACCCCCAGGCCCAGATCCTCGCCACCTCTTCGGAGGATCTGGCCGGAGACAAGCGGCGGGTGTTCGTCGCCCGAGCCGCGGCCAGCGATTGGGACGGCATCATCATGACCCGCACCGCCTTCGAGCGCATTGAGCTCTCTCCGGGCAGCCGCGATGCGTATTCCGCCCGGGAAGCTGACCGGCAGCGGGCCGAGCTGCAGGCGGCCCGCCAACGGGCGGCGGAGCGCGGGGCGGAGAGCATGTCGGTCAAGCGCATGGAAGCCGCCCTCCAGCGGTTCGAGGAGCGCCTCAAGGCCAAAGCCGACCGGGAGGTCGACCCGGGCATCACCTTCGAGCAGACCGGCATCGACTACCTGGTGGTGGACGAGCTGCACGACTTCAAGAATCTGACCACGCCCTCGAACATCCAGGACGCGGCGATCGATGGGTCCAAGCGCGCCAGCGACCTGCACGCCAAGGTGGAGTACCTCCGGTCCCAGCACGGGGATCGGGTGATGACCGGGGCGACGGCGACACCGATCGCGAACTCGGTTACGGAGATGTACGTGATGCAGCGATACCTGGGCCCGGAGTTGTTGGAGCGGGCCGGGATCCACGACTTCGACTCGTGGGCGGCGACCTTCGGTCAGGTGGTGTCCGAGATGGAGCTCTCGGTGGCCGGCGGGGACCACTTCAAGATGAAGGAGCGCTTCGCGAAGTTCCAGAACGTGCCCGAGCTGTTGAAGATGTTCCACACCTTCGCCGACGTGAAGACCGCCGAGGACCTGCAGCTGCCCACCCCGGATTTGGTGGAGCGCGAGGACGGGAAGCGGCTGCCGCGCATGGTCCCGGTGGAGGCCTCAGCGGAGCTCGAGGCGTACATCGAGGAGATCGGCCGGCGGGCCGAGGCGATCCAGGCCCGGCTGGTGGACCGGACCGAGGACAACATGCTCAAGGTCAGCTCCGACGGCCGCAAGGCCGCCCTAGACATGCGCCTCGTCGATCCAGAACTGGGGTCGATCGTCTCGGAGAACAAGGTCAGTGTGACCGCGGACCTGATCGCCCGAGTGCACGAGGAGCACCAGGACGACGTGTTCCTCGACACCGCCAGCGGCGAGGAGCACCCCACGAAGGGGGCGTTGCAGATCGTGTTCTGCGACCAGAGCACCCCATCGACGGAGAAGTGGAACGTCTACGACGAGCTCAAAGACCAGCTGGTCCAGCGGGGCATCCCGGCGGAGAAGATCCGGTTCATGCACGAGGCCAAGAACGATGCCGAGAAGGGCCGGCTGTTCTCCGCCGCCCGCGCCGGGGACATCGCCGTGCTGATGGGCTCCACCCAGAAAATGGGGGTGGGGACCAACATCCAGGCCAGGGCGGTGCACTTGGTGGACCTGGATGCCCCGTGGCGCCCGGCCGACATCGCTCAGCGGCACGGGCGCATCGTGCGGCAGGGCAACCAGAACCCGGAAGTCGCCATCTCCCAGGTGGTGACCAAGGGGTCCTTCGACACCTTCATGTGGCAGACCCTGGAGCGGAAGTCGAAGTTCATCGACCAGATCATGCGCGGGCGCCTGGACGTGCGAGAGATCGAAGACGTCGGGGACAACACGCTGTCCTTCGCCGAGGTGAAGGCCATCTCCAGCGGCAACCCGCTGATCCTGGAGAAGTCGAAAGCCGACCAGGAGCTCGCCCGGTTGGAGCGGTTGAACCGGGCCTGGCACCGCAACCAATCCTCGCTGGCGTTCCGCAAAGACGCCGCCCAGTCGCGCGCGGATGCGCTGGAACGGGAGATCCCTGTGCTCCGCGCAGCGGCGGAGCGGACCACCGATGAGCTCGGTGGTGAGAAGTTCCGGATGACCATCGACGGGTCCACCTACGACAAGCGCGCCGACGCGGCGGAAGCCTGGCAGCGGTGGGCCGGTGTCCACGCCACCTCGCGCCCGCCCCGGGGTGGGGAGACTGACCTCGGGGTCGCCGGGCGCATCGGTGGCCACGACATCCGGGTGGTGCAGAGTCCGGGGAACCTTGCCGATCTGGGCGCGTCCCCGGTGGAGCTGCGCATCGACGACGCCCCCGGTGTGGCCGTGGAGGTCCCCCGTGCGACGTCGTTGAATCCGAGTGTGGGCATGATCCAGCGTCTGGAGAACCAGGTGCGGGCACTGCCTGAGGAAGTCATCAAGCGCGAGGCGCGACTGGCTTCCGCCCGGCAGGAAGTCGTCGACGCCCGGGAGGCGCTGGGTGTGCCGTTCAAGCACCAGGACGCCCTGGAAGTCGCCCGGTGGGAGGTCGAGCGGATCGGGCGCGCGATGCGCGGAGAGGAGACGCCGCAACCGACTTTGGATCCGGAGCTGGAGGCGTTGAAGAAGAGGATGCGCATCAACTTCCCCGATGCTCCCACCGCGGGTCGCAGCAGTGCCGGGCGTGGTGGAAACGGCTCCGGGCGTCCGCTCGAGGTGGCGCGGCGGCACGACGAGCAGCGTCCCCAACAGGGCGGCTTGGAGCTGTAAATACTCCCTTTGCTTGGTCTGTTCAGACGGACGGTGCCCGCTCCCCATTCGGGGAGCGGGCACCATTGCTTGTGTGGTGACCACCCATTCGGGAAGCCGTCCACAGTCGGCGGGAACGGAAGTGCCACGTGCGCGCGTGAGGTGACCTGCCGGCTGTGGTCGGGTGGTCGGTGGGGTCCCCGCTGTCCATCATGGGTGCGGGAAAAGCCGCGAAGCGATGGGAGCTTTTGCCGTGCCCATGTGGGCACGGGGCCAGGAACTCAGCCGCGGTTGCCCACCTTCCGGTCCGCTCGAATTTGGCGTGCTTCGCGCCAGATGACGAGCAGCGAGGCCACCAGGAGTAAGCCAGTCAGCAACCCGATTTTTGAGCCTCGGGCCACCAGGACAATAGAAATGATCAGGAGCACGCCGTAGCTGACTAGGAGAACCCAGCGACTGATCGTCACTGCTCCGGCTCGGTGTCGCCACCGTTCTGCGCGGACGAAGCGTGCGTGTCCGAGGTGGTCTGGGTGGTCTTCCGCCGGCGCTGAACCCGCTGCACCTTATCGGGTGCCGCCAGCCCGATCTTTTTCAGTTCGTCGGCGGTCCAGCCGCCGTTGTTCACGGCGGCCTGGAATGCCTGGGCGTCGTTCTTCTCCGCTTCCTTGAGGGCTTCGCGGGCCTCATCGAGGGCGCCGCGGGCGGTGATCGCCCGGCGGACGTAGTCCATCCGGTCGTTGAGCAGCCGCTGCGCGGCTTCTTCTGCTTGCTGGGGGTCGGTGAGCTTAGCCATGCCCCCAGGTTAACGGACGCACATCGTGCGTTCCAGAGACCACGCCTGCTCAGCTGCCGCTTCGCACCCGTGGTGCCCCAGCGGAGCAAAGCTATCGTTTATGTGCCATAAAAGGGCACCGCTGCTGGCCTCGCGGCCTTTGCGGTGGCACACTGGTCGTGTGGGGCCCACAAAGTGGGGGCGCTGCGCTGGGCCGGCAAGGAGAGGAGGTGCTGTGGTGGAGCAGGAGAATCCGCGCCACGTGTGGAAGTCGAGGCGCAAGCGGATCGAGGGCAAGACCCAGTACGTCCGGGTGTCCATGTCAGAGGCGGAGCGTGCTGCGTTGATGGTGCTGGAGCAGCAGACCGGGCTGTCGCCCTCGGCGCTGATGGTCGAGGCGGTGTTCGGGTCGGCGGATCCGGTAGCGGTGCAGTTGCGGCGGAATCAGCTGGCCGAGCTGATCCAGATGCGGCATCTAATGGCCACGATCGCCAACAATGTGAACCAGATTGCTCGGCACGCCAACAGCACCGGAGAGGTGCTCCCTGAAACGGTCGAGACCTTGCAGGAAGCTCGCCGCTTTGGAGCGGACGTGCTGGCCAAGATCGAAGAGTTGATCCCGTGATCCCGAACATCACCAAGGGTGACAAGCCGGTCGGTCTGATGAAGTATCTGGTGGGTCCGGGCCGTTCCAACGAGCACACCGACCCGCACCTGATCAACGGCTCCCCGCTCATCATGGCCTGGCACGACGACGTGCAGCTCAACGAGGAAGCCGCGGTGTCCATTGCCCGTGAGATCGACCTGAACCGGCGGTCCTTCGGGGTGGACGCTGACGCCAAGCACATCTGGCACTGCTCGTTGTCGATTCCGTACCAGGACCGGGAGGTCACCGATCAGGAATGGTCGGACATCGCTCAGCGGTTCATGGACGAGATGGACTTCACCGACGCTGGGGCCAAGGCTCCGTGCCAGTGGGTTGCGGTGCACCACGGGCGCTCCACCAAGGGCAACGACCACATCCACATCGTGGCCTCCACCATCCGCGGGGACGGCACCAAGTGGAACTGGGGCAACGACTTCTCCCGCGCGCAGAAGGCTGCGCGTGGGATCGAAAAGGACTTCAACCTCATCCAGCTCGGCAACCACTCCGAACGGTGGTTGCAGCAGGGCGAGGTGCGGCGGGACAGCACCCGGGAGCCGGCCCGATTCGCGCTGGAGCGCACCGTGCGGGCGTGCGCGGTGGCCGCCGAAACCGAGGCCCAGTTCGTGCGGCAGATGCGCCGGGCGAACATGCTCGTGCACCCCCGCTTCGCCGCTGGCACTGATTCGGTGGTGACCGGGTACTCCGTGGCGGAGCGTCCGCCGAAGGGGATGCGGCCGCTGTGGTTCGGTGGTGGCAAGCTCGCCCAGGACCTCACGCTCCCGTCCCTGCGGACCCGTTGGCCGGACACCCCGGTCTCGGCGCAGGAGGCGTCGGAGGAGTGGATGGCTGCCAAGCGGCACCGCTGCATCGTCCACCCCGACGCCCCCGGTGCGGCCCTGGACGAGGTGACCGCCCGGCGGTTGGCGGATGAACTGAAAGAGGTTCGCCGGCGCCTGGTGAAGCTCGCACCGGACGACCATCAGGCGTGGGCTCACGCGGCTCGTGAAGCCTCCGGGGTGTTCGCGGCGTGGTCGCATGCGACTGAGGACGGGCAAGGACCCTTGGGGCGCACCGCGAGGACGCTGGCACGCTCGGCGCACCGGTCGGGGCTGAAGATCACCACCCCGTTGGAAGCTCCACTGCGTACCAGTGGCACCACGGCGTTCCTGCTGGCGGTCACGAAAGCGCCCTCCCCGATGGCCCAGGCATTGATCATGAACCAGATGCTGCGGATGACTCGGGCGTTCCAGGACATGCATCAGGCCAACAAAGAACTGCGCGAGACCCAGTTGATCGTGGACACCTTCCGGCAGCACCTCTCGGTGGTGGCGGAGCCGCTACCGGAGGTCGAGCCTTCTTCTCCCAAGCGCAGTGCCTCCCACGCCGGACCCGCCCGTGCCCGTGGTGCGCTGCGCGAGACCCAGGGGCCCACGGTTGAGCACCCTTACGTAGATCACACCCCCCGCACGGACTACGGAATGGAGCTGTAGAGATGAGCACACAACCCGATGGCGTGAACGATCTGATCGGCCGTGACCTCCAGGCAGCGATGGCCGTCGCCGGGCGCTGGGGCGAGATGATGGCCCGTCAGCGCGCCGAGCAAGTGCGTCAACGCCTGATGGAGCAGCAGCAGCGGCGACGGGAGCTGGAAGACCGGTTCGAAGCCGAACGAGCAGTGATGTGCACCGAGCTCGCCCCGGTGGATCAGGACCGTTTCTGGGAGTCCGCCAAGCCGGAAGACATCGCTGCCCACTACGGGCTGGCCCGGCAGTGGGAGCAGCACGACGAGGTCGCCCGCACCGCGCGAGGACGGATCGAGTCGGAGGTAAAGGACCGCTACGGGCTGGCCGTGGAGGACTACCTGGAAGATCGCATCCCGCAGCAACAGCGCACTGAGACCGTCGAGCAGGGGACCGCGGCCCGTGAAGCCGTGGACGCCCAACGTGACCACGCTGAGGCCGCCCTCAACGCCGCAGAGGCCAGCCGGGGGGATCTGCAGAACGACGCCGACACCCGCCACTCGGCTGCCGAAGCCGAGGAACTTTGGGACTCCGGAGACCGGCGGGCGAACCTGGCCAAGAAGCTCATGGCGGCCTTTGGTGGCACCGAGGAGGGCCGCGATGGGGTACGGGCACGTCTGGCCGCCGACCGGGACCAGGGCACGCCTCCCATCGAGGCTGTGCGCTCCACCAAGCGTGGCCCCAAGGCCCGCAAAAACACCGGGCGCCCAGCAGGACGAGAAAGAGGCTTGGAACTCGGCTGATGCCATGAGGGCAACAGCGAGAGGGGCGCAACCCGTGACGGGTTGCGCCCCTCTCGCTGTGAGGCTCAGTCGAACAGGCCCTCTGGAGGTGGCTCCAAAGTCAGTGGAACTCCCTTGGGGCGGTGCTCCCTGGGAGTGCAGCCGTGGAAAGGACCCTTCTCCTCAAAGAGGACCCGCATGGTCGGGTCGGCGTAGTTCTGCCACCACACCGCCAGCCCGGTAGTGGGATCTAGGCGCAGGTTTTCCCACGCCCTCCACAGCCCCGTCAGACGGCTCACCGCTTCATCATGCCGCCACCACTGGGCGCACCAGGTGAACGTGTTCGAGCGACCAGCTGGGTCCAGCTGACGCCGGTACATCGGCGCCAACATCTCGGTAAC
The DNA here is from genome assembly GCF_002287015.1 of Kocuria sp. WN036. Taxonomy (NCBI): domain Bacteria; kingdom Bacillati; phylum Actinomycetota; class Actinomycetes; order Micrococcales; family Micrococcaceae; genus Kocuria; species Kocuria sp. WN036. The sequence goes on along the minus strand of NZ_NSKF01000033.1, from coordinate 15,876 downwards.
GAACTCCACCACGTTCGCGTAGACCAGCTGTGCAGGAGGCTGCTCTTCCACGTCCTCGTTACCCTCACTGGACGATTTTTCTTCCCAGTCCATGGCCTACTCCTTCACCAGCGCCGCCCACCGGTTCCCGGCAGGCTCAGGCGCCCCTGGCTCGGCGGCCGGCGCTGAGGGCTCGTGATCGACGGTGTCCACTGCGGGGCGGTTGTGGGCCTCTTCGGAGGCCCTAGATGCTTCCGCGTAGGGGCGGTGGTCAATCGGAATGGTGCGCAGCAGCACGGCCCTCGCCCCGGAGCTGAACATCACGGCCCGGCCCTTGGGCAGGGCGGACAGGTCAGCCACCGACATGATGTCGTCGGTGGCGTCCTGCCGGGAGGTGGACCCGCTGTCCATCTGCCTCGAGGAGGAGACCGAGGTGTAGGTGTACTTGCCGATCAAATCGACAAGCATCTTCAAGTAGCCCTCCTCCTTGACGTTGCCGCCGTAGGTGACGACGTTGGCGGTGGAGAACAGCTTGCGCATCCCGGACTCCCCCCACACGTCCACGCCCTGGGACCAGGACTGCAAGAACGTGGAGACCACGATCCCGCGAGACCCGTAGTGGCTGTAGAGGTCGGGCAGACTCGCCCACCGGCACAAGGACGTCAGGGCAGAGGCGCGGGGCCTCACTCGGGACTGTCCATGGTTACCGGATTATCGCCGTCAGCATCAGTGGCCTGCTCCTCGGCGCCGGCTTCCGCAAGGGGCGGCTCGCTCAGACGCTGCTCAACGGCTTGCTGGAACTTCTCAGCTGTTTGCGCATCGACTAACCCGTCCGAGATGTCTGCGGCCGGGTTGGATAGGTCCTGGGCGTTCTCTTCCTCTGGCGCGGAGGTGCGGGGGTTACGGGCATTGGGGTTCATCGATTGCCTTTCGTCTCGGCGGGGCAGATCCACGCCGGCTCACCGCCGGAGAGCGCGGGTCGTGGGGCGGGATCATCTCTCGGTGCTAGAACACCGCGGTGGGGGGGAGTCATCGTGATCGACCCGAATCGCCAGTCGGGGGCGGAAGGATCGTGGTCTCTTCTTTCCGGAAGCTCCTCGAGGAGCTTCCCTGCTGTCGTTCCTATCGTGGCCTGACCCGTGGTGACAAGAGCCGCGGCCGCACCGTCTCGAGTGCTTCTCGTCCAAGGTGAAGGACCCAACGGCGCAACTTCGCCGGCCCCCACTCGGCCGCGACGGTCGCGGGAAGTGGGACAACGGGTGTTGCCAGAGGTGACATTCGATATGTGATTGTGCTGGGGATTTGGTGGGGGAGCGGGCATGATGGGGGTATGTCCACCGCTCCCATGGCACCGCGCACCGGTCTTCAAGCCCACCGTGATTCCCAGCGGTGGTCGATCCCGCAGGTCGTCGAGGCGCTGCGGGAGATCCTCGGTGCGCGTCTGGTGGCTTATCTCGGGGGCGTGAAAGAGACCCGTGCGGTCCGGGAATGGGTCGAGGGCACGCGCGAGCCCGGCTCCGAGGCCGTCAAGCAGCGGTTGCGCGATGCCTACTACATCGCCGCCCTGCTGGCCGAGCGCGAAGCCCCCGGGGTGGTTCAGGCCTGGTTCACGGGGATGAATCCGCAGCTGGGGGACCGCGCCCCGGCGCGACTGCTGCGTGAAGGCGACCCGGAGCGCACGGTCGCCGAGGTCACCGCCGCTGCTCGCGCCTTCGTCGCCTCGGCGAGATAGCGGTGGGCCTGGTCATCGTTGCGGCGCCACAGGAGCCGGTTTGGAGAGTCGGGTACCGACCCGAGCCGTTGGCCTGGAGCGGGTGGGAGCACGCCACCGATGGGCGCTTCCACGGCCGCTGGGACGACCCGGACGGGACGTTCCGCACCCTGTACCTGGGCGAGTCCCTACTGGCGTGCCTGCTCGAGGTCCTGGCCTTCGCCCGCAAGGACAAACACCTGGCCGCGGCCCTGGCGGAGATCGACGAAGACCCTCAAGACGCCCGGGAACACCCCACCGCGGACCCCGGGACCCTGGATCCCGCGTGGCTGGAGCCCCGTTGCGCTGCCTCCGCGGTGCTGAGCGGTCGGTACTGCCAGGTGGGTGCGGCAGACACCGTGGCCACCCTCTACCCACGGTTCATCGGAGACGCCCTGGATGCCGGCTATGACGACTTCGACGCCAGCCTGCTCAAAAACGGCGCCGCCCGGGCCATTACCCAGGCCGTCTCCGCCCACCTGTACCTCCAGGAAGGCATCGACGGCATCGAGTTTGCCTCCCGGCACGGCGACGAACTGGACCTGTGGTGCCTCTATGAACAACCCCACGACGCACAGATCAGCTCACACCTGTTGAGACTGACCGAAGTCACCCTGCACCCGGACACCCCGGAACTGCAGCAGGCCCTCGACATGCTCGGACTGCACTGGGCCCCCACGTCCTAAGGCGCGACCTGCGTCCCGTGCCAGCAAAGTGGGACGAGTCGCTGCATTAGATGCGAGAACTCCCCTCTGACCGTTGTCCGATAATCGTCGTTATGTAAAGTCGAAGGCGCCATGTTGGCGAAATGTGCGAATTCGCCAGCGAGGACGACTCTCCCGTCACCGAGCCAGCGTGATGAGTCTCTGGATGCGGTGTTGGCCCCGCGTGAAGCCTCGAGGCTTAGAAGGTGGTCGACGGGCCGTGCTCTGACCTGCGGTTTCTATGGGGGTTGACCGGATTTCGCGTTTCGTGCGAAGGTTTCGCGTATTATGCGAGATGATCCGCGGGGTCCGGCCGGTGCGGTGTCGGGCGTGCTGCGCTCCGGAACGGGTGTGCTCCACGAGGCCGAGACGGTGTGGGTCGCGATGTTGGATGGCTGGGCGGCCCAGCAGTTCGCGCGGAATCTATCCCCTGGCACGGTCGAGGCGCGGCGGGCGACGGTGCTGCGGTTCCGCCAGTTCGCCGACTGCTACCCGTGGGAGTGGACGGCGGGGACCGTGGACGAGTTCTTCCTGGAGCTGCGGGCGCTCAAGGGCGCGGCCCGCTCGACGGTTCTGGGGTATCAGAACGCGCTGCGGATGTTCCTGGAGTACCTCACGGACCCGGCCTACGGGTGGGCTGAGCAGTGCTGGGACCGGTTCGGGAATCACCCCGCGCAGGTCTTCCACGAGTGGAACACCGCCCGGCACGCCCAGGACACGGTCGGGGCCCCGGGCAAGCGCCCTTACACCCGGGACGAGCTCGAGGACCTCTTCGACTGCGCCGACGAGCGGGTGCTGCGCATCCGTCGGGCCGGGGCCAAGGGCTGGATTCCGGCGTTCCGCACGGCGACGATCATGAAGGTCGCCTACGCCTGGGGGCTGCGCCGCAATGAGGTGCGAAGCCTGGATCTGGTCGACTTCGCCACCAACCCGCAGGCGAGGCAGTTCGGCGGGGCCGGGATCGTTTACGTCCGGCACGGCAAGGCCATGCGCGGGTCCCCGCCCAAGCGCCGGGCCGTGCTGACCGTGCCGGAGTTCGGCTGGGCGGTTGATTGCGTGGCGCAGTGGAGAGAGGACGTTCGTCCCCTTTACGCCCCGGCGGGGTCGACGGGCATGTGGCCCAGTGAGCGTGGCCGGGCTGCGATCACGGCGGATTCGCTGAGCCGGGCGTTCACCGAGGTCAAGCGCGAGGCCGGCCTGGACGAGGACCTGGACTTCCACTCGCTGCGCCGCTCCTACGTCACCCACCTGGTCGAGATCGGCTATGACGCGTTCTTCATCCAGCAGCAGGTCGGCCACGAGCACGCCTCGACGACCTCCATCTACACCGGCCTGTCCCCCGACTACCGGGCCCGGGTCGTGGACCGGGCCATCGCCCGCATGGCGGAGGCGGCGACGAGCACCGACACCGACAAGGAGTCCTGAACGATGAAACGGCACGTGGAGTACACCTGGCGGCTACGAGAGATCATGGCCGCGCGCGGGATGAACAACCTCTCCGACCTGATCCCCCACCTGCAGGACCGCGGGGTGAGTCTGTCGTCCTCCCAGATCTACCGGCTGATCGGGTCCAGGCCCGAGCGGATGAACCTGGCTCTGCTGGCGGCGTTGCTCGATGCCCTGGACTGCACCTTCGAGGAACTCTGCCCCACCACCGTCGTCGCCACCGAGACCCGCCACCGCCTGACCGGCACCGAGGCGGGCATCGCGAAGAAGGACGCCATCCGCCCGATCCGGGCCCGGATCCACCGACCCGAATGAGCAGGCCCGCCCACGGCGGTGGCTGCACCCGCTGCCACCGCACCGGGGTCAGGATCGTCACCATCTGGCCCGAGGGGCGGATCTGCCGGCGCTGCTACGAACGCGCCACCCGCATCCACGGCACCTGCCCCGGCTGCGCCCAGCACCGGCTGTTGCCCGGACTCCTGGAAGGCGCCCCGGCCTGCACCGACTGCACCGGGATCCCGAGCAACTTCCGCTGCACCCGGTGCGGGCGCGAGGACGAACCCGTGCGCACCGGACTGTGCGCGCACTGCTGCCTCGCCGATGACCTCACCACCGTGCTCGATGACGGCACCGGCACCATCGCCGCACCGCTACGGCCCTTGTTCACCGCCCTGACCTCGCAGAAGAACGCACGCAGCGCCCGGATCTGGCTCACCGTCAACCCACAGGCCGAACAGCTGCTGCGGGACATCGCCCAGGGACATGTCCCCCTGACGCACGAGACCTTCCGGAACCACCCGTCAGCGGCCAAGGTCGCCTTCCTGCGCGCCCTGTGCATCGAGCACCAGCTGCTGGAGCCGGTGAACCTCGACATCGAAGGCTTCCACACCTGGCTGCAGACCAAGACCGGCGCCCTGCCCGCCCAAGACGCACTGCTGATCAGCCAATACGCCCGCTGGACCCACCTGAATCGGATGCGCCACCTCGAGAGCACCGGGGCGCTGAAGAAGGGCACCTTCCTGGCCGCCAAGCAGTCCACCACCATGGCCATCGGCTTCCTGGACCACCTCAGGGCACGCGGGCACTGCCTGCAGGAATGCACCCAGCACGATGTGGACTCCTGGCTGGCCGAGGGGCCCACGACCCGCAGCCTGGCCCGAAGCTTCGTCCGCTGGGCCATCGAGCACGGACACCTGCCAGCCGTGGAATTCCCCTACCGCACCGCGCAGACCACACCGGTCATCAGCCAGACCCAACGCCTAGCGCACATCCGTGCCCTCACCGACCCCTCAGCCCCGATCCCCGGAGCACAACGAGTCGCGGCCCTCTTCCTGCTGCTCTACGGCCAGCCCCTCACCCGCATCTCGCGCATGAGCCTGGACCAGGTCCACGACACCGGAGACCGGCTCACTGTGGCCTTCTCCAATGATCGGCTCGAGATCCCGCCCCCGTTCGACGAGATCGTTCGAGCCCACCTGAATGCCCTGCCGAACACGAACACCTCCGCGCACCGGAAGAACACCTGGCTCTTCCCCGGCACCCGGCCAGGACAGCACATGCACCAAAACTCGATCATGATGGCCCTGCGTGAGCGCGGCATCGAGATCCTCGGCGCCCGCAACGCCGCACTCCGGGCCCTGGTCCTGGAAATGCCCGCGCCCGTCGTGGCCGACGCCCTCCACTACAGCTACTCCGTCACCGACCGCCACCGCCGCGACGCCGGCGCAACCTTCACCGACTACATCACCAACAGAAGCACCGGCCCCTGACCGCCAGACTCCCCCGCCCCGAACCGCCTTGCTCACTCAGAAAGTCGATCGAATACGCCGGTCTCGAACACGTAAGGCCAGCACTCGTGCCGGCTGGTCGTGCCGCACCGTGGTGCGGGACAACCGGCGGGCACTGGCATGTGAAGTCCGTCCGGACAGCGGGGTCAGCCGTTCGCGGGCGGGGTGCCTGCCGGCTCACCGGCCGGGGCCGCGCCACCGGGACCACCCATGCCGGTGGCTTCCTGCTGGGTGACGGCCCCTGCGTAGTCGCTGGACGGGTCGCGGTAAATGGTGTGGATGTGCCCCCACCCTCCCGTGGTGTAGCCGGCCACGTCAGCACCTGCCGAGCCCTGCTGGTTGGAGAACTCGATGTAGACGTCCGGGCCGGAGATCTGAAAGTAGATGCCCTCGCCGGCGGCCATGTCATAGACGGTCGACCCGGACCAGTTCACGTACGTCTCGTCCAAGGACGCCTTGATCTGCTCGAGCGCCGCGGCGGTGGTCTGCTCGTCGGCCAGCCCCACCCAGTTGGCGATGACATCGAGCAGCAGCTGCTGCTGCTCCTCGGTCAGCTCCGACCCGGCGATCCCGGTGCCCGTGGGGTAGTCACAGGTGTCCCCGGGGGCGCAGACGAGGTTGCTCACCTGCTCACCCTGGTACAGCTGCGCCTGCTGCTTCTCGCTCAGGCTGTCGTAGAAGGCGAAGGCCGTCTCGTACATCCCGGCCACAGGCTCCACCTCATTGCCGTCGGCGTCGGTGTAGACGGCCGGCTGGGAGCCCAGATGCGTCGGGGCGAACGTGACCGAACCCTCCGTGCCGTCGAGGGTGGCGTTGATCCCGAGGTGGTGGCCGCCGAACTGCACCTCCCAGGCACTGGTGTCGGAGGGATCGCCGAAGAAGGCGATGTAGTACTGGCCCAGGGAGTCATCGGTGCTGTTGCTGTTCTCCAGCAGGAACTGGTCCCCGCCCATGATGCCGGTGACGGACCGGTAGCCCTCCTCGCTGAGCAGTCCCTCGAGCACGGCCAGGGCTGCGGTCTGCTGTTCCTCGGTCAGGTCGGCCAGGTTCAGCCCGGCGCGCTGGACGAAGGTGGCGGGGAAGTTCGACCACGAGGTGGTCCTGGTCTCGTCGTCGTAGGCGTAGAGGATCTGCTCGCGCTGCTCTTCCGAGAGCGTTGCCAGGAAGTTCTGTGCGGCGGCCGTCGTGTCCGTGATGGTTTCCACGGTCGTCCCCGGTGAGGTGTTCCGCGTCGATGTCGAGGACGTGGTGCTGGCCGTGGTGGTGGTGGTGGCGTCGGTGGCCGCAGGGGCGCAGGCGCTGATCGACAGAACGCCGATCAGACTGAACGCGGCAGCCGTCTTGCGGAAGCGGTGGGTGGCGGTGGTCATGGTTTCTCCTTGTGATGCCGAAGTGGGGGTCCTCGCACTTCATTGGACGCGCCGGCTCTGTGCCGGCCACACGGTGAACCTGTGCTGGGGCTGTACAAGTGCCGTTCCGTCAGGAGCGGGGCCGGAGTGTCCTCGAACGCTTCAGGAAGTTGCGTGCTGGATCCGGGTGAGGACTGCCTCGGTCGTTGCGGTGGCGTCCACCACGCTCCATCCGTGGGTCCGGGCGAGGTCCAGATAGGCGGACCGGGCGGCCCGGAGATAGGTCAGTGTCTCGTGGTCTTCCGCGCGGGTGAGGATCCGCTCTTGGGCGGTCTCGGCCGCGACGTCGAGGACGACCACGGCGTCCGCGCGCAACAAGGCGACCGCCAGCCACGGCAGGACACGGCCCGGAGGCAGCCCCCGGACTTCTCGGAGCACCAGCTGGCACACCAGGTGGCGGTCGATGATCACCAGCCCGCCCCGGTGTGCGGCCCAGACCTGGGTCACGAGCACGTTGGCGGTGCGCAGCACGGTTTCCATCCCGTCCACCCAACGCACCGGGAGGTCAACCCCAGCCCGCGCTGAACGGCGGGTCAACCAGCGGCGCCCGGAGCGGTTGCGCAGCACGATGGCCGGCCGACCCAATTCCCGTTCCGCGGCCACCAGGGTTGCGGCCGTGGTCGTCTTCCCTGCCCCGTCGATGCCCAGCAGCACGATGGTCCGGGAGTGGCGGGCCCGGGGGAAGTGGGGCCACGGCCCTCGCGCTATCGGATCACCACACCACACTCGGGTGCCTCCTCATTCGACCATTGCTGGGACTACTGAGCAAAGGAACCATCGATTGCCTCACATGCGTGCTGGGCCCGCCCGGGGCCGATGACCTGCTCGTCACCCATGGGCCGCCGGGGCGCTGTCGGCTGGAGCGCATCACGACCACGGGTGCTGTTCTGGTCGGTGCTACTGCGGTGGGTGGTATGAGGGGTGGTCCTGTTCCAGTTCTCAGGTCAGACGGTGTGCAGGGGCAAGCGGACGGTGAAGAGGGTGCGGCCGGGGCGGGAGTCCACGGTGACGTCCCCGCCGTGGGCGGTCATCACGGAGCGGACGATGGACAGGCCCAGCCCGGTGCTGCCCTCCCGGGTCTGCCGGGAGGTGTCCAGGCGGCTGAAACGCTCAAAGAGCTGGTCCTGGAACGCTGCCGGGATGCCCGGGCCCTCATCCAGCACGCAGGCCTCGGCCCACCCGTCGCCGGTGGTGACCGTGGCGGTGACCGCGGTGCCGGGCGGGGTGTGCTTGCGGGCATTGGAGAGCAGGTTGGCCAGGACCTGGCGCAGCTGGGTGGGATCGGCCCACACCGGCACGGGATGGTCGGGCACGTCCAGGGACCACCGGTGGTCCGGGCCGGCGGCGGAGGCGTCGGTGAGGGCCTCGAGCATGAGCTCGGCCAGGTCCGCTTCACGCAGGTCGGGGGCGCGGCCCTCGTCCAGGCGGGCCAGCAGCAGCAGATCCTCCACCAGGGCGCTCATCCGCAGGGCCTGTTGCTCGACCCGGGTCAGGGAGGCCCGGCCGGTCTCGGTCAGGGGTTCGGTGAGCTGGAGCATGTCGGTGTAGCCGCGCACCGCCGCCAGCGGGGTGCGCAGCTCGTGGGAGGCGTCGGCGACGAACTGGCGCAGCCGGGTCTCGGAGTGCTGGCGGGCGGTGAGGGCGGAGTCGACGTTGGCCAGCAACAGGTTCAGGGCGTGGCCCACATCCCCGACCTCGGTGCCGGGCTCGGCCAGTCCCGCCGGGACCTGCTGGTCGGCCAAAGAGACCTCCCCGGTGGCCAGCGGCAGCGCGGCCACCCCGGCGGCCGCGGCCGACACCTGCTGTAGGGGTCGCAGTGACCGGCGCACCAGCACCCAACCGATAATCCCGGACCCGAGCACACCCAGCACCGAGATCCCGGCACTGGCCAGGGCGAAGGAGGCCAGAGTCTCCTCCTTCTCAACCAGTGGCATCCCCACCAGCACGGAACCCAGCCGCTCCGGATCGTCCAAGGCCAGTACCCGGTAGGACCCCGAGGACAGCGTGGCGTCCATCGGGTGGATCTCCGCTCCTCGGCGTCCGCCGGCGTCATCACCGAGCCGGGCCACGAGTTCCTCGAGCCGCTCGATGTCCTCGGTAGGAACGGGCAGTTCCGTGCCGTCCTCGCCGAAGACCCGGCCGCCGACGACCTCACCCTCGATGACGCGCACGGTCACCTTTCCGGCCAGGGGCGTGGGCCCCCGTGGGGAGTCGTCGTCCCCGTCCAGATCATCAACGCCTTGCACCCCGACCTCCAGCACACGGTGTGTGGACTGGAACAGCTGCCCATCCAGTTGCCGGGTCAGCGTCAGGTCCAGCGCCGCCTGCCCCAGCAGCCCCATGCCCGCGCACACGACCGCCAGCAGTCCCACCATGACCAGCAGCAACCGGGTGCGCAACGGCCTGGTGCGAACCCGCAAGGCCTCGAGGCGACGGCGCCACCCCGCACCAAGATCTTCACGATGGACGCCCCGAACCCCGCGGGCGAAGCCGGAGGACATCACAGGGCGGGTTTGATGACGTACCCGGCCCCGCGCACGGTGTGGATCATCGGGGCGCGGCCGGCGTCGATCCGCTTGCGCAGGTAGGAGATGTAGAGCTCCACGATGTTGGCCTGCCCGGCGAAATCGTAGTGCCACACCGCGTGGAGAATCTGGGCCTTGGACATCACCCGGCGCGGGTTCTCCATCAGGTAGCGCAGCAGCTCGAACTGGGTGGCGGTCAGCTCGACCGCCTCCCCGGCGCGGGTGACCTCACGGCTGCCGATGTCCAGCACCAGGTCCCCGACCACCAGCGTGTTGCTGTCCTGCGCCGCGGCCCCAGAGCGCTGCACGAGCCGGTGCAGCCGGATGAGCACCTCCTCGATCGAGAAGGGCTTCGTCACGTAGTCGTCCCCGCCCGAGGCCAGGCCCTCGATCCGGTCCTGGACCGTGTCCTTGGCCGTGAGGAACAGCACCGGCACCTCCGGATAGGACCGGCGGATCCGGGCCAGAACCTCCAGGCCGTTCAGCCCGGGCAGCATCCGGTCCAGGACCAGCACGTCGGGGGCGAAGTCGCGCGCCTGGGCCACGGCGTCGAAGCCCTCGTGGGAGATCCGGGTCTCCCACCCGCACAGGCCCGTGCCCATGGCCACGAGATCGGCCAGCGCCGGCTCGTCGTCCACGACCAGCACCCGGATCGGCGAGCCGTCAGGGTGGGTCAGGCGAGGCAGGACCTCGGTGAGAGCGGAGAAGCTGGAGGAGTAGGACATAGGTGCTCCCGGTAGCGGGGACGGCGATGACAACACCAGCGTGCAGCACCAATGTAGGCCTCACTGCTGTGGAACCTGTGCGCAGCCTGTGCCGTGACCCCCGGGTTCTCAGGTGGACCGGGGCCACCGGCACAGCCGGGGCACAGACTCCGGACGGAGGCTGGAATCACTTGCACCAATCACCCACCCCACAGCCCAGGAGCGGACATGCGCACCATCACCATCACCGACGCCGTCGAGGCCGCCGCCCGCGCGCAGTACGAGCGGGCCGCCCACCCCGCAGCGCCCTGCTGGGAGGACTGCACCGAACTCGAGCGCGCCGCCTACCGCATCGCGGTGCGCCCCCATGTGGAGGCCGCCGCCCCGTTCATCGCCGCCCGCGCCCTGCAGGACGCCGCCACCGCCTTCGCCACCACCCGCCCCACTGAGGCCGCCCGGCGCAGCCTCGAGTACCCCGCCGTGGAGCTGCAGGCCATGGCCTACCGGCACACCGCCACCCAACGCTCCACCGCCCCCACCCACACGCTCACCGCACCGGCCACGACGACGACACAGGCCACCGACCGGAGCACCGGAACCGGGGCGCTGCGCCGAGCCCGCACCATACTGGACGCGTTCGGCGCCTCGAAGACTCCCAACGCCGCGTAACCGTCACGCACAGCATGGTTGAACAGGTCGGGCCTTGGCCGCTAATAGGTGTCCCAGAATCATGCCCTCGATCCGGCTCGGTGCTGGCTTCTCCCTATGGCCGATCTCTCAGACAGTCGTCCCATGCCGTGGTGTGATCGGTCCGCACGGTAAACATTTGCAAAGTCGCGTCACAGCATTCCAACAGTCGAGCCCTAATGACGCCCAGAAGGCTGGAAGGTGAGACGGGTCTTCGGACCCGCGCCGGTGGGCAGGGGGCCCACCCGGAGATCACCTGGGGGCTCAGCCTGTGATGACCGCATCTTCCCACCACCCGATGCCGGGCACCTCGCCCAAGAACCCGAAAGCAGCGCCGTGGGCGCCACCCCCCCCATAAGGCTCTGACCGACGACGCGGTCGATGCCGCAGCGGGCACCGCGGCCGCACCGGCCAAGCGACGCCTGGCCGGGATCGACGCCGCCCGCGGTGTGGCACTGATCGGGATGATCTCCATCCACATCCTGCCGGCCTGGAACCCCGAGACCTTCGAACCCACCGCGCAGTGGACCGTCTTTGCCGGGCGCTCCGCGGCCCTGTTCGCCCTGCTGGCCGGGGTGAGCCTGGCCTTCTCCACCGGCGGCCACACCCCGCACACCGGCCGGGCCATGACCGCCGACCGGGCCGGGATCCTGGTGCGCGCACTGCTCATCGCCGGCCTGGGCCTGGCTATCAACCCCGTGATCCCGGGCATCACCTCCGAGGAGGTACCCGCGGTGAACATCCTGGTCTACTACGGGGCCTTCTTCCTGCTGGTCATCCCCTTCCTGCGCCGCTCCGTGACAGCGCTCATCGCCTGGGCAGGGCTCTTCGCCCTGGCCGCCCCGGTACTCACGCACCTGACCCGCGATGCGCTGCCGGTCTTCACCGACCTCAACCCCGGCTTCGCCGATCTCGCCGCGCAACCCGCAGCAGCAGCGGCCCATCTGCTGCTGACCGGCACCTACCCCGCCCTGCCCTACCTCGCCTACCTCCTGGCCGGGCTGGCCATCGGGCGCCTGGACTTGGCCGACCTCCAGACCCAGGCCGCGTTGCTGTCATCCGGGATGATCATGGCCGTGACAGCGTGGTTCGTCTACTGGGTCCTGATCCTCCAGGCCGGCGGCTACGACCAACTGATGAACCACACCCCCGCCCTGACCGAGGACGGGATCGACGACATCATCATCTGGGGCCCCGACCCGATCCTGCCCACCACCACCTGGTGGTGGCTGGCCATCGCCGGCCCGCACACCAACACCCCCCTGGCCCTGGCCATGTGCCTGGGCTCGGGGACGGCCGTGCTCGGACTCTTCCTGCTGCTGGGCCGCACACTCGAGAAATGGCTGCTGCCCCTGGCCGCCATGGGCTCCATGACGCTGACCCTGTACTCGACCCACTTACTGGCCCTATCCACCGAGGTGCACTACGACCAGCCCTACCTCTGGTTCATCATCCAGGTGGTCGTGGCCGCGCTCTTCGCCACCGCATGGCAACGAGCCCTGGGACAAGGACCTCTCGAACGGGTCGTGGGCAGCAGCGTCAAACTCACCCGCCGAGCAATCCTCGGCGGCCATCCAAAGGCCTGAACCCCTGTGTGCACACCGGCAACCACCACCGCCGCCCGCTCACCCAAGGCGAATCGAGGCATCGTGACTCTCCACTTCCAGGAGTACTCGGGGTCTGCCATCGGGCATGAACTGGGCCTTCCCCACAGCTGGCTGAGCACTGGCGTCGTGGTCTCCATCAAGCAATCGCCCCAGCTCTTAAAATCGAGGAAAGGCCGTTCGACGAGATGATGCCGGCATATCTGCAACCGAGCCTCCAAAAGTTTCCCAAGGGCCAGAAAACCAAGGACCAGGAAAAGGTGACGACCTGATGATTGTCGACTTTGAGGGCGACATGACCTGTATGCAATGTCGAAAGGTCTTCGACTTCGTTCCGCTGAGTACTGCTGTTCAACCTGGATGGCCAGCCGGGGTCACCCTGGTCTCCGCCGGTGATATTCCGGTGACAGAGCGCGCCCAAAGCGTGTTCTGGACCGAGGACTCCTGGCCGACGACCTGCGCCTGCTGCGACCCCTGGGGCTGGGTTATTTGCGCATTCCCTGCAGGAACTTCGGCCCTCCGAGACTGAGCCTGATCGTTATGGAACCGGCCCGCTGACACGGAAATGCCGGCGCCCGGAGCGCATAAACGCTGGCCGCCGATGACCGCGCGCCGACACCTCCGCCTCACACCACGTCCAACTGGGGACCGATGCAACCGCCGTGACAAGGCGGCCGGTAGCCGGCCATATGTAAAGCGGAAGCCTTCTCCGCTGGGGCCCTGGTGGCATGGAACCCAACCTGACACCTTCCGGTGCGGCGGTCCCGCTGTGCCGTCGCGCGTCGAGGTAGTCCGATGGCTGGCCGCGAACCGACCGTGCCGTGGCTCGGGTACGGCTACGGCTTCTGCGGACGGGTGCGCGGGTGATCGTTGTCCTCAGGCCAGGTTCGACACGCCCGTGTAGGTCGCGTAGGCCGGGAGTCCGGTCCGTTCGTAGACCTGGAGGGCGAGCCCGCCCGGGGTGGTCTGATTGCTGACCAGTTGCAGGCGCGCTGGCGCGCCACCGTCGGGGAAGAGGCGGCGCCCGTGGCCGAGGACGACCGGGGCCACCACGAGCCGGAGTGCGTCGATCAGTCCTGCGGCCAGCAGAGACTGGGCCAGTCGAGCGCTTCCGTGGATCTGAAGCTCGGCCCCGGGCTGCTGTTTGAGTTCTGCGATCTGGGCCGCAACGTCGCCGGAGAGGACCGTGGTCGGCTTCCACGGGCCGGTGGTCAAGGTGTGCGAGGCGACGTACTTCGGCAGGCTGTTCATGAGCTCGGTGAAGGGATCGTTCGGGTCGGTGATCTTCGGCCAGTCCCTGGCGAAGGCGTCGTAGGTGCGCCGGCCCAGCAGCAGTGCCTCGGCCTGGCCCAACCACTGCGCGGCGCGGTTGATGAACGCCTCGTCCAGGTAGGGGACCAGCCATCCCCCCTGGGTGAACCCACCGCTGGTGTCCTCCTCGGGTGATCCCGGGCCCTGGGACACCCCGTCGAGACTCACGAACTCGGTGACGGTCAGCTTCATCGTCTTCTCCCTTCGGTGGGCGTGGGTCTAGGTCCGTGGCTCGACGAGCTCGGGCGGCAGTCTGGTGACGGTGCCCCAGCCCTCGTGGAAGCCCAGCCGTTCGTGCCGATCACGATCGGGTCTGCTGGCTTCGCCCGGTTCCTGTCGGAGGCCGGCACAACAGCCCGGTGATGATTCACGGCAGGAGTCCGGAGTCGCGCTGACCGGCCCCCCACCGCTTGTCGGACTGTCGCGCGACAGTTCCCATTGTCTGGCAACTTTCGCGCCCCGGGGCCCTTCGCTCGCGCAAAACAGGTCGCCGTGTCTGTTCACTATCGATTGACTCGGGTCGGGGCCTTGTTCCAGGCTGGACGAGTTCCCGGGCGGAGACGATTTCGCCCTGACCGATCGAGGAAGGAGTCACCATGGTGGATCTCGGAGGCTTTGCGGACAAGGCCAAGAATTTCGCCAGCGAGAACCCGGACAAGGTGGAGCAGGGCATCCAGGGCGGCGGCGACATGGTCGATGAGCACACCGGCAACAAGTTCCAGGACCAGGTGGACCAGGCCCAGGAACACGCCGGAGGTCTGGTCGGCGAGCAGAACCCTGAGGATCAGCAGAACTGATCCGCACGTGTTGTCGCGGGCCTCGGACCCCATGTGGGGCCCGAGGCCCGCGTCGTGACGTCGACCTTCAGTTCGAGGAGCCGGTTTCCCTTCCCGGCACGGGATGCGGCGCCCAGGTGTCCGACCGGCCCACTCGTGCGCACCCCTCGAGGCGGCCGCCACCGAGCACTCGACCGACCAGCCCCCTGCCCCTTGCGGGCCTCCACAACGGGTCGTTCCCACACGACTCCAGCACTGCCCGCCCCCAGGCGGTGGGCACAAGGCACCCAGGGGCAGGCGGCGCTGAGCATTCGGACCGATGTGCCGCTAGCAGCGTCTAAAAGGACATCGATACGGTCTCAATAGGTTAGGGCGGCGGGGTTCTCGGTGGGCTCAGCGCCGATAGTCTGGGCGCATGCTTAGAGGATTCAAAGAATTCATCATGAAGGGCAACGTCCTGGACCTCGCCGTCGCCGTGATCATCGGTGCCGCCTTCGCCCAGGTCGTCAACGCCCTCGTCGAGTCCGTGCTCATGCCCGCCATCTCGGCGCTGGTGGGCTCACCCAACTTCGACTCGTTCGCGATGATCACACTCAACGGCAACGACATCCGGTTCGGGGTGCTGCTCACCGCCCTGGTCAACTTCCTGCTCGTGGCCGCCGCCGTGTACTTCGCGATCGTGTTGCCCATGAACAAGATGATCGAGGCCCGCAACCGCCGCCTGGGCATCGCCCCCGCCGACGAGGAGGCCGACCCCCAGGTGCAACTCCTCACCGAGATCCGGGACGCCCTCAAACAGCGCTCCTGACCCTCTCCGCCCGCCAGGGCCCGTCCCGGATCTCGGGACGGGCCCTGCTCCTTTCCTCCCCATCCATACGAGAAGACGTCTCGGAAAACGAACCTCTACCGCAGCACGGTCCGCCGCTAACGGGCCATATGTAAAGCGACAACGACTCTATTCGCGGTTTCTGCACATCGTGAGGTTCCGGGTAACGGCCC
This sequence comes from Kocuria sp. WN036, assembly GCF_002287015.1. Classification (NCBI taxonomy): domain Bacteria; kingdom Bacillati; phylum Actinomycetota; class Actinomycetes; order Micrococcales; family Micrococcaceae; genus Kocuria; species Kocuria sp. WN036. Next base: position 195 of record NZ_NSKF01000033.1, on the reverse strand, counting down.
CGATGCTCCCCCAACTGCCTTCTGACCTGGGCTTATCCTGCTTGATCACCGCGGGGTGACGTGCCGTGCGGGATGCGAATGGCCCCCGGACCTACCATGCCCGTTCGGCTTCTAGCCTGGACTTTCCCGGTGACGATTGCGGTACACGCAATCTGTGTGCGAGTATCGCAAGCATCTTCTGACATCCAAGGACGA
>NZ_NSKF01000032.1:0-37066 GCF_002287015.1 Kocuria sp. WN036 | reverse complement strand
CGGCCGCAGCTGCGCCGCCGCGAGCCCGTCCAGGAGCGCGTCCCGGCCGGGCCGGTAGCGGCCGTCCTCGAGCAGCGCCACGCCCGCGGCCGCCCGCCCGGTGGTCCCGGCGAGCGCCACCGTGCCGCCCTCGCCCGCCCCGGAGCGGCGCACCGGGTCCCGGCCCTCGAGGTCGCCCGTCACCGTGGCGGTGACCGACAGCTCCCGGCCGGCGCCCAGGTCCCCGCCGACCACGGCGCAGCGGTCCGCGCCCATGGCCTCGAACCCGGCCAGGAGGCCGCGGGCGAAGTCCTCGGGCCAGGACACGGGCGTGCCCGGCGGCAGGGTGAGCGAGACGACGGCGGCCGACGGGACGGCGCCCATCGCGGCGACGTCGGCGAGGTTCTGCGCCGCGCACTTCACCCCGGTGTCGTAGCCCGTGGTGACCGCGCCGCCGGTCCAGGCGAGCCGGAAGTCCTGGTCCTGCACCTGGGTGTCCGTGGTGATCACGTACCGCCCGTCCGGGGCCGCGACCACGGCGCAGTCGTCGCCGGGGCCGAGCAGCACCAGGTCCGCTCCGGGGCGGGGGGCGGGGCGCAGGAGCAGCGGGAGCACCCGGGCCAGCAGCTCGGCCTCGGAGAGCTCCCCGACGGTGGGCCCCGGACCGGGCGGGGCGTCGGGCACGGGGGACGGCTCCGCTGGGGGTCGGGTCATGGCGCTCATCCTAACGACGGCCCCGGACGCGGGAACGGGCGCCCCCGAGGATTACGCTGGGGGCATGCCCTCGCCCTCCCTGTCCCGATCCGCCCGTGCCCTGCTGGGGGCGGGAGCCCTGGTGGCGGTCCTCGCGGGGTGCTCCCCCGCCGTCACCGTGGACCCAGCCGAGAACGCCGCCGACCCGGGGTGCGCCCCGGCGATGCTGGCCATGCCGGAGACCGTCGGCGAGCACGAGAGGCGCGAGACCACCAGCCAGGCCACCACGGCCTACGGCGAGCCCACGGCGGCGGTCGTGCGGTGCGGCGTGACCCCGCCCGGGCCCACCACGGACGCCTGCTCCTCCGTCAACGACGTCGACTGGCTGATCCGCCAGGACGAGGACGGGAGCACCTGGACCGCCACGACCTACGGCCGGGACCCGGCCGTCGAGGTGGTCTTCGACAGCACCGCCGTGGCCTCCTCCACCCTGCTGGTCGAGCTGGGCTCCGCGGTGGAGCAGATCCCCGCCGAGCGCCGGTGCCTGGACCTCCAGGACACCGTGGAGGGCCTCTGAGCCGGGGCCGGACGGAGGGGTCCGCCCCCTCCCCCGGGACGTCCCGGGGGCTCGGGAATAGGCCCGTGCCCTGCCCGGTTGTGGCGTGGACACGCGCGCGAGCGCACCGCGCCCCACCACCACGCCAGAAGGAGGCACATCCGTGGCCACCGATTACGACGAGCCCCGCGTCAAGCCCGAGGACGAGCCCGCCAACGAGTCCCTCGAGGTGATCCAGGCGCAGCGCAGCGCCACCGCGCAGAGCCCGGCGATCGACGTCGACGACTCGGACACGGCGGAGGGCATCGACCTGCCGGGGGCGGACCTGTCCCAGGAGGAGCTGCTCATCCAGGTGGTGCCCGAGCAGGACGACGAGTTCACCTGCATGTCCTGCTTCCTGGTCCGCCACCGCAGCCAGCTCGCCCGCGAGCAGGACGGCGACCGGTACTGCATCGAGTGCGAGGGCTGACGGCCGCGGCACCCGCCCCGGGCCCGCCCGGTCACTCGTGGCGCAGGGAGGCGATGGGGTCCTTCCGCGCGGCCCGGACGGCGGGGATCGTCCCGGCCAGGAACGCGATCCCCATGACCGAGAGCACGATCAGGGTCACCCGCCACGACTCGAACGCGAACAGCGACAGCCCCGGCAGTCCGGACAGGAACCCGTCGGCCAGCGCCCCGCTCAGGGCCGAGCCGCCGACGACGCCCGTGACGGCGCCGACGACCGCCCCGAGGAACCCGATGAAGACGGCCTCGAGGGAGAACAGGCCGAAGACCCTGCCCCCGCTCATGCCCATGGCCTTCATCAGGCCGATCTCCCGGGTCCGCTCCTGGACCGACATCAGCAGGGTGTTGACGATGCCGAGCCCGGCGGCCACGAGCGCGATGACGGCGCAGGCGTTGAGGATCCACACGATGGCGTTGATGACGGCGCGGAACATGCCGAGCTGGTCCTCCACGGTGAGCCCGAGCATGTCCTGCTCCTCCAGCCGCGCCTGGATCCCGGGGGCCAGGGCCATGTCCTCGACCGTGACCGTGGCCATCGCGAAGCTCTCCGGGACCTCCTCCGGGACGCCGCTGACCTGGTAGTCGTAGAGCCGCTCGTTGAACGTGTCCGACGGGATGGGGTTCAGGGAGGTCCCGACGAGACTGGCCTGCGTCACCCCGGAGATCGTGGCGGGGAACGCCCGGTCCTGCTCCGCCATGTTGGTCATGACCACGTCGACGCGGCCCCCGACGGCCTCCTGCGCGGAGGAGAAGCCCAGGTCGGCGACCCAGCTGTCGGGCACCGCGATCTCGTCCCGGCCCGCGGCGGGCGCTCCGCCGGCCACCATCTGCAGGCCCACGGCGTCGACGGGGATCCCCGGGGAGAGCTGGAACCGGCTGCCGTCGGCGGCCTCCAGGTAGGTGGGGGCCACGGAGTACATCGGCTTGACGGAGCGCACCCCGTCCAGGTCCTCGATGATCTCGATGTCCTCGGGGGTCAGCCCTTCGAAGGACACGCCGAACCCCGTGCGGATCCGGGTGGTGTCCGGGTCGTACTCCCGCGGGCCCGAGGTCGAGGACAGCTCGATGAGGGGCTGCGACTTCTGGACGTAGAGCGCGTCGGCGTCGCCGAACGCCGCCACGGTGTCGTCGATGTACCGGTTCACCCCGGTGCCCATGCCGGAGGTGAGGGTCAGGGCGAACGCACCGATGAAGACGGCGAGCACGGTCAGGGTGGCGCGGATCCTGGCGCGCGCGGTGTTGGCGACCGCCGAGGCCAGCAGGTCGGACCACCTCACCGGGCACCTCCGACCGCTCCGACGACGACCTCGTCGTCCGCGCCGGCGTCGTCCCCTCCTGCGTCGTCCCCTCCTGCGGCGTCCGCTCCGGCGGCGGGGGCCTGCCGGGGTGGAGGGGCGTCCACGACGAGACCGTCGTGCAGGTGCACCTGGCGTCCGCAGCGCCGGGCGAGGTCCTCGTCGTGGGTGACGACGACGAGGGTGATGCCGCGCTCCCGGTGGAGCTCGAGCAGGAGGTCCTGGACCACCGCGCCGGTGGCCGAGTCGAGGTTGCCCGTGGGCTCGTCGGCGAAGATCACGGAGGGGTCGTTGACCAGGGCCCGGGCGATCGCGACCCGCTGCTTCTGCCCGCCCGACAGGTCGGCGGCACGGCTGGAGGCCTTCTCCGCCACGTCCAGGCGCTCCAGCACATCCAGGGCGCGGCGCCGGCGCGCTCCGGGGCGGACCCCGGCGATGCGCAGCGGCAGCACCACGTTGTCCAGGACCGTCTGGTCCGGGGTCAGGTAGAACTGCTGGAACACGAACCCGAACGCGGCGTTGCGCGTCTCGTTGAGCTCACGGGCCGTCATCGCCGCCGCCGGCCTGCCGTCCAGGGACACCGTGCCGCGGGTGGGCGCGTCGAGCAGCGCGAGCAGGTGCATCAGGGTCGACTTGCCCGAGCCGGACTTCCCGACGACGGCGAGGGACTCCCCGTGCCGGATGCGCAGGTCCACGCCCCGCAGCGCGGCGAAACGGTTGTCCCCCCGGCCGTAGATCTTGACCAGGTTCTCGGCCTCGAGCACCGCGGACGTCATCGAATTCCCCCTGTCGGGGCGACCGTCCCCCCGGACGGCCGCCGCGGGACCACGTCCCTCCCCCATCATGTGCGCAAGCGAATGGTGGCGGCGACCCGTTCCGTGTCCCCACTAGTGCTGTCCCGTGACCCGCGCGGACCGGGACGGCCGGCGACGATGCCCCCGGCGGACCGGCCACGAGGAGGCCGGAGGCGCTCGCCGGGTCCGGTGCCGAGGGCCGGGACTCCTCCCGTCACGTAACAGTTCACCCTTGCTAATGCCGGGATGTGGACGATAGTTAACAGCACAGCTGTTCTTCGGCAGGGGGTTCCGGCTCCGCGGGACGGGCGCACGCCCCGTCCGCGCCGAACGACGAGCGGCACGACGTGACGGGGGTCCGTCCGCGCGGGGGCGCGGCAAGGACCTCGGTGGGGCCGTGCGGCGCGCTGGCGGTCCTGGGGTGGGCCCGGGCCGACTACGGAGTACAGGAGACGCATCGACATGACAACTACGAGAAGACTGGCTGTTGCCGGTGCCTCGGCGACCGTGCTGGTGGGGGGCCTGTTCCTGGGCGTCCCGGCGGCCGTCGCGGCACCTGGCGACGCCCCGCCGGTCGACGCCCCACCGGGCGCGGCCGCATCCACCGAGGTGGCCGGTGCCGTGGCGGAGCTGCCGGCCGCGGTGCCCGCGGACGTCCCGGTCGCCGAGGTCCTGGTCGCCGAGGCGGCTCCGCCCGCACCGGCGGAGGTCCCGGTCGCCGAGCCCGCACCGGTCGTCGCCGACGTGGCGGCGCCCGAGCTGCCGGCCGCGGCCCTCGCGGACGTCCCGGTCGCCGCGCCCGTGGACGTGCCGGCCGCCGAGGTGGTCCTGCCCGCACCGGCGGAGGCGCCGGCCCTGGCGCCGGCTCCGTTCGTGGCCGACGTGGCGCCGGAGGCACCGGCGCTGTCCGACGCGGCACCCGCCGCGCCGGCCGCAGCCGCGGTCCAGCAGGAGGTGGTCCCGGAGCTCGCGCCCCAGGAGGCCGCCGCCGGGGCCGCGAACCCGGGGCTCAACGTGGACACCCGCCTCACCGCGGCACCGATGGGGCAGGCGGCCGGCGCCGGCCTGCTCACGGCGCTGCTCGCGGCGGCAGTGGCCCTTCCCGGTGCGCTCGCGTACCGGGCCCGGAGGCTCGGGCGCAGCGGCGCCTGAGCCGCGTGCCGTGCCGGTGGTGCCCGCGGGGCGGCGCCGGCACGGCACCGACCCCGGCGGAACGCGCCGGGTCGGAGAACAGGTCAGGTCGGAGGAGGACAGCACAGCATGGCAACGAGCACCGTGGCGGGACCGCCGCGCCCCGTCCCGGCCGAGGAGAGGGATCCCCTGGTCCGGCGGGCGGCGGTGGTGACGCTGTGCGCCGCCGTGCTGTGGGTGGCGCTCATGAACCAGTGGTTCCTCGCCCAGCACCTCCTGGGGCACGTGCCGGCCGCGGCGTCGCCGGTGCGCCTGAGCATAGACTCGGTCGGCTTCGACGCCGACGTGCTCCCCTACGACCCGACCGACGAGGACCTCGAGGGCGGCTCGCTCGTGCCTCCGCAGACCTACAGCGGCTACCGGCTCACGCCGTACGGGATGCCCGGCGAGGGGTCGACGAACACCACGTACATCGCGGGGCACAGCTACGACAAGGTGGAGCTGCCCTTCAACAAGCTGAGCGACCCGACCCTGGTCGGGGAGGAGCTCGAGGTCGAGACCGTGGACGGGACCCTCGACTACGTGGTGGACTCGGTGACCACCTACGAGAAGGACACGCTGAAGGACAGCGAGATCTGGCGGATCGTCCCGAACCGCATCGTCCTGATCAGCTGCTACACCCAGGACGCGGTCGGCAAGAACGTCGTCGTCACCGCGTCGCCCGCTGCGTGAGCCGGGGGCTCCGCCCCCGGTGGCGTGCCGCGGCTCAGCGCAGCCCGACCGGCCGTTCCAGGGCGAGGCCCAGGAGCTCGTCGATCAGCTCGGCGTAGTCGAGCCCGGAGGCGGCCCACATCCGGGGGTACATCGAGATCGGTGTGAACCCGGGCATCGTGTTGATCTCGTTGATGACCACCCGCCCGTCGGGGGTGTAGAAGAAGTCGGCCCGGCACAGGCCCTCCCCGTCCAGCGCCTCGAACGCGGTCACGGCGCTGCGGCGGATCGTCCCGATCGCCTCCTGCGGCAGGTCCGCGGGGCAGCTGAGCCGCGCGGAGGCCTGGGAGACGTACTTCGCCTCGAAGTCGTAGAACGCGTGCTCGTCGACGATCTCGATCTCGCCGGGCATGGAGGTCCGGGCGGCGGCGGTCCCGCGGCCCTGGAGGACGGCGCACTCGATCTCCCGCCCCACGATCCCCGCCTCGACCACCAGCTTGCGGTCGTGCTCGCGGGCGGTCTCGATCGCGGCGTCCAGATCCTCGGCGCGCTCCACCTTCGTGATGCCGAAGGAGGACCCCGCCCGGGCGGGCTTGACGAACACGGGGAAGCCCAGCGCGGCGATGCGCTCGCGCACGTCCTGGGGGTCCACGGCCCACTGCCGGTCGGTCACCACGGTGTAGGGGCCCACCGCCAGGCCCGCCGCCTCGAAGGCGAGCTTCATGAAGTGCTTGTCCATCCCCACCGCGGAGGCCGTGACGCCGCAGCCCACGTAGCGCAGGTCGGCGAGCTCGAGCAGACCCTGCAGGGTGCCGTCCTCGCCGAAGGGCCCGTGCAGCAGGGGCAGCACCACGTCGATGTGCCGGTCCCGGCTGACGGTCTGCCCGCAGGGACCGTCCTGGCGCACGATGAGCTCGCTCTCCCCGACCTTCAGCGGCAGGCTCACGAGCTCGTCGCCCACGGGCAGCTCCGCGATCGGGTTCGCGTCCAGCAGCGCCTCCAGCTCCTCCTGCGGGCAGAGGAACCACTCGCCGGAGGTGGCGATGCCGACGGTCACCACGTCCCACTTGTCCCGGTCGATGGCGCGCAGGACCCCGAGGGCGGTGATGAGGGAGATGGAGTGCTCGCTGGAGCGTCCGCCGAACAGCACGGCGACGCAGGGGCGGGGGGTCATGGGGCGGTCCCTTCGGATTTGATCTCGCGGCCCAGCAGGAGCGGGGCCACGTCGTCGATGGTGATCTCCTCGCGGAGGATGGCCACGACGGCCTCGGTGATGGGCATGTCCACGCCGTGGCGGCGGGCCAGGGCGAGCACGGCGGGGGCGGACTTGATGCCCTCGGCGGTCTGGGTCATCTCCTCCTGGACCTCCGCCGGGGTGAGGCCCAGGCCGAGGAGCCGGCCCGCGGTGCGGTTGCGGGACAGCGGGGAGGAGCAGGTGGCCACGAGGTCGCCCAGTCCGGCGAGGCCGGAGAGGGTCTCCAGCCTCCCGCCGAGGGCGAGCGCGAGCCGGGTCGTCTCGGCGAGCCCGCGGGTGATGATGGAGGCCTTCGAGTTCTCCCCGAAGTGGCGGCCGTCGGCGATGCCCACCCCGAGGGCGATGACGTTCTTGACGACGCCGCCGATCTCGGTGCCCACCACGTCCGTGTTCGTGTAGGGGCGGAAGTAGCGGGTCCGGCAGGCGTGGGCCACCCAGGTGGCCAGGTCCGTGGCGGGGGCCGCCACGACGGAGGCCGTGGGCTGCTCCTCGGCGATCTCCATGGCCAGGTTGGGCCCGGACAGCACGCACGTGCGCGCCCGCCAGTGCCGGGGGCCCAGCCCGGTGGCCCGTCCCAGCTCCTCGGCGACGACCTCGCTCATCCGCAGGCCCGTGTCCCGCTCGAGACCCTTGGCGAGGGACAGCACCACGGCGTCGCGCTCGAGGTGCCCGGCCACGGCGGTCAGCTGGGCGCGCAGGGACTGGGCGGGCACGGCGAGGACCACGAGGTCCGCGCCGCGCACGGCGGCGGCGAGGTCGGCGGTGATCTCCAGGCGCTCGGGCAGCCGGATGCCGGGCACGTAGCGGTCGTTGACGCGGGTGCGCGCGGTGTGGTCCATCGCGGGGGCGCTGCGTCCCCACAGGGCCACGGTCCGCCCGATCGGCTCGGCCCGGGCGTGGGCGGACTCGCGGGCGCTGTCGGCGAGGATCTTGGCGAAGGTCGTGCCCCAGGACCCGGCGCCCAGCACGGCGATCCTCCGCGGCCCGGCGGCGGGCAGGCCGCCGGCAGGGGCCGCGGCGGTCTCGGGGGGCGTCACGGGCGGCCTCCCCGGCGCCGGTCCCAGAGGGCCGCCGGCGCGTCCGTGCCGCGCAGCACCGCGAGCTCCCGGGTCACGGCGCGCATGACGGCGTCGGTGGCGTCCTCGAGCCGCGCCGCGTGGCGGCCCACCGGATGGGTCAGGTCGGGGACGTCGTCCCGCCACGGGGTGAGGTCCACGGGCGGGCCGATCCGCACGCGCACGTCCTTCCGGGGGAACAGGCTGACCGTGCGCCGGCCGGTGGAGCGGTCGTGGTCGAGGACCTCCTGGTCCCCCCAGTGCGCCACCGGGACCACCGGGGCCCCGGTCGCGAGGGCCAGGCGCGCGGCGCCCGTGTGCCCGGTCATCGGCCACCGGTCGGGGTCCCGGGTGAGGGTGCCCTCGGGGTAGATCACCACGGCGCCGCCGGAGGCGAGCTCGGCGCGGGCGGCCGTGAGCGCCGCCGCGGCGTCGGCCGTGCCGCGCAGCACGGGGACCTGGCCGGTGGCCCGGAGCACCGTCCCCACCCCGGGGGCGCGGAACAGGGACTCCTTCGCCAGGAACCGCGGCATGATCCCGTTGTCGTAGAGCGTGATCGCGACCGTCAGGGGGTCGAGCTCGGTGAGGTGGTTGGGCACCACGATGAACCCGCCCTCGGCGGGCAGGTGCTCCTCCCCCGTCCAGCGCAGCCGGGCCGCCAGCCGGTAGGCCGGCTTGACGACGCCCGCGAGCACGCGGAACAGGCGGCGGTTCGAGGTGCGGCTCATCGGCGGTCCCGGCTCACTCGCCGTCGAGCTCGAAGGACGCCCCGAGCCCCGTCAGCTTGTCGGTGAAGTGCTCGTAGCCGCGCTCGATGAGCTCCACGCCGGTGACGTGGGACGTGCCCTCGGCGGCCATCGCCGCGATGAGGTGGGAGAAGCCGCCGCGGAGGTCGGGGATGTTGATCTCGGAGGCCTGCAGCGGGGTGGGCCCGGAGATCACGGCCGAGTGCACGAAGTTGCGCTGGCCGAAGCGGCAGGGCACGGAGCCCAGGCACTCGCGGTGCAGCTGGATCGTGGCCCCCATCCGGTTGAGGGCGGCGGTGAAGCCGAAGCGGTTCTCGTAGACGGTCTCGTGCACGATGGACACGCCCGTGGCCTGGGTCAGGGCGACCACGAGCGGCTGCTGCCAGTCGGTCATGAAGCCGGGGTGGACGTCGGTCTCCACGATGAGCGGGTTGAGGTCCCCGCCGGGGTGGTAGAAGCGGATGCCCTCCTCCCGGATGTCGAGGCCCCCGCCGATCTTGCGGAACGTGTTGAGGAAGGTCATCATGTCGGACTGCCGGGCCCCGGCCACGAAGATGTCGCCGCCGGTGGCGAGCGCGGCGGAGCCCCAGGAGGCGGCCTCGATGCGGTCGGGCATGGCCCGGTGCCGGTAGCCGGTGAGCTCGGGGACGCCCTCGATGCGGATCACCCGGTCGGTCTGGACGGTGATGATGGCGCCCATCTTCTGCAGGATCGCGATGAGGTCCATGATCTCGGGCTCGGTGGCGGCGCCGCGCAGCTCGGTGTGGCCGTCGGCCCGGGTGGCGGTGAGCAGCACCTGCTCGGTCGCGCCGACCGAGGGGTAGGGCAGCTCCACCTTGGCGCCGTGCAGGCCGTGCGGGGCGCTCATCCGGATCCCGGACTCCAGCTTCTCGACACGGGCGCCGAAGTGGCGCAGCACGTCGAGGTGGTAGTTGATGGGCCGGTCGCCGATCTTGCACCCGCCGAGGTCGGGGATGAACGCCTCGCCGATGGCGTGCAGCAGGGGCCCGCACAGCAGGATCGGGATCCGCGAGTCCCCGGCGTGGGCGTCGATGTCCGCGTGCCGCGCCGTGGTGACGTTGCAGGGGTCCAGGGACAGCCGGCCGTCCTCGCGCCCCACGTCGACCCCGTGCAGCGCCAGCAGGTTGGTGACGACCTGGACGTCCTTGATCTGGGGCACGTTCTCCAGGACGGACGGTGTGGAGCCCAGGAGGGCGGCCACCATGGCCTTGGGGACGAGGTTCTTGGCACCTCGCACGGTGACCTGCCCGGACAGGGGGATTCCGCCCGTGATGTGCAGTGCGCTGCTCATGACCTTCCGATCTGCTGTTGCCGGGCCACCCCCGAGCGGGAGCGGCACCCGTACAGTGTAGGTTCCCCGGCGCGGGCCCCTGCACAGGGGCGGGCGTCGTGCGTGTCCGGGACAGCACGACGGCCCGGCGGGCCGTGGGAGGCTCCGCCGGGCCGTGCCGGGCGTGACGGGGTCAGGTGCGGGCGGGCAGCGTGGTCGGCTTGAAGGCGGGACGGCCCGCCTCGAACGCGGCGATGTCCTCCTCGCGCTGGAGGGTGAGCCCGATGTCGTCGAGGCCCTCCATGAGGCGCCAGCGCGTGTAGTCGTCGATCGTGAACGGCACCGTCACCGTGTCGCACGTCACCGTGCGGGACTCGAGGTCGACCTCGATCTCGGTGCCGGGGTGCTCCTCGATCAGCTTCCACAGCAGCTCGACGTCCGCCTGGTCGACCTGCGCGGCCAGCAGCCCCTGCTTGCCCGAGTTGCCGCGGAAGATGTCCGCGAACCGGGAGGAGATGACGGCCTGGAAGCCGTAGTCGCGCAGCGCCCACACCGCGTGCTCCCGGGAGGAGCCGGTGCCGAAGTCGGGCCCGGCCACCAGCACGGAGCCGTGCCGGTACGGCTCCCGGTTGAGCACGAAGTCCTCGTTCTTGCGCCAGGCGGCGAACAGGGCGTCCTCGAAGCCGGTCTTGGTGATCCGCTTGAGGTAGACGGCCGGGATGATCTGGTCGGTGTCCACGTTGGACTGGCGCAGCGGGACGCCGACACCCCGGTGGGTGGTGAACTTCTCCATGGCAGGGCCTTTCTGGGCTTCGGGTCGAGGGCTCAGGCGCCGGCGGACGCGAGATCCGTGGGGGCGCCGGCGGGCTCGAGGTCGGACGGGGAGGACAGCGTGCCGCGCACCGCGGTGGCGGCGGCCACCACGGGCGAGACGAGGTGGGTGCGCCCGCCCTTGCCCTGCCGGCCCTCGAAGTTGCGGTTCGACGTCGAGGCGCACCGCTCGCCGGGGGCGAGCTGGTCCGGGTTCATGCCCAGGCACATCGAGCAGCCCGCGAAGCGCCAGTCCGCGCCGAAGTCCTTGAACACCCGGTCCAGGCCCTCGGCCTCGGCCTGCAGCCGCACCTTGGCCGAGCCCGGCACCACCATCATCCGGACGTTCTGCGCCTTGGCGCGGCCCTTGACGATCTCCGCCGCCGCCCGCAGGTCCTCGATCCGGGAGTTGGTGCAGGAGCCCAGGAAGACGGTGTCCACCGGGATCTCCTTCATCGGGGTGCCGGCGGCCAGGCCCATGTACTCGAGGGCCCGGCGGGCGTTGGCCTTGTCGTTCTCGTCCCCGATGTCCTCGGGGTCGGGGACGGCCTGGGACAGGGGGACGCCCTGGCCGGGGTTGGTGCCCCAGGTGACGAACGGCTCGAGCTCGTCCGCGTCGAGGAAGACCTCGGCGTCGAAGACGGCGTCCTCGTCGGTGCGCAGGGTCCGCCAGTACTCGACGGCCGCGTCCCAGTCGGCGCCCTGCGGCGCGTGCGGGCGGCCCTGGACGTAGTCGAACGTGGTGTCGTCGGGGGCGATCATGCCCGCGCGGGCGCCGGCCTCGATCGACATGTTGCAGATGGTCATCCGAGCCTCCATGGACAGGGCGCGGATGGCCGAGCCCCGGTACTCCAGGACGTAGCCCTGTCCGCCGCCGGTGCCGATCTTGGCGATCACGGCCAGGATGATGTCCTTGGCGGACACCCCCGGGCGCAGCGTGCCCTCGACGTTGATGGCCATGGTCCGGAACGGGGCGAGCGGCAGCGTCTGGGTGGCCATCACGTGCTCGACCTCGGAGGTGCCGATGCCGAAGGCCAGGGCCCCGAACGCGCCGTGGGTGGAGGTGTGGGAGTCGCCGCAGACCACGGTCATCCCGGGCTGGGTGAGGCCCAGCTGGGGGCCCACCACGTGCACGATGCCCTGCTCGGCGTCCCCGAGCGGGTGCAGGCGCACGCCGAACTCGGCGCAGTTGGCCCGCAGGGTCTCGATCTGCTTGCGGGACGTGTCGTCGGCGATGCGGGAGAAGATGTCCTGCGTGGGCGTGTTGTGGTCCTCGGTGGCGATCGTGAGCTCGGGCCGGCGCAACGGGCGGCCCGCCAGGCGCAGCCCCTCGAAGGCCTGCGGCGAGGTGACCTCGTGGAGCAGGTGGAGGTCGATGTAGAGCAGGTCCGGCCGGCCGTCCTCGCCCTGGCGCACGAGGTGGTCCGCCCAGACCTTCTCGGCGAGGGTGCGCCCGCCCCGGGGCCCGGAGGGTGCGGCGGAGGTCGTGGAGGGGGTCGAGGACTGGTAGTCCGGCATGGCGGATCCTTCCGTGCTGCCTGTGCAACGTGTTTCCTCCATGGTCGGCGCCCGGCTCGCGACGGGCCAGCTTTCGGGCTTGCTTCTCACATTCTGAGACGTCAGTATCAGTGCATGGACACATCTGGACACATGGATCCGTCCGGCGCCCCGCTCGGCACGCCGCTGGGCGGGCAGGGCACCGGGGAGTCGCTCGCGCTGACCGCGACCACCGCGCCCAGCGGGGTGGGGGTGGTCGACAAGGCCGCGATGATCCTCGACGCCCTCGAGGCGGGGCCGGCGACGCTGGCCCAGCTGGTGAGCGCCACGGGCCTCGCCCGGCCCACCGTGCACCGGCTGGCCGTGGCACTGGCCCACCACCGGTTCGTGGGACGGGACATCCAGGGCCGGTTCGTGCTCGGCTCCCGGCTCGTGGAGCTGGCGTCCGCGGCCGGCGAGGACCGCCTGATCGCGGCCGCCGGCCCCGTCCTGATGAACCTGCGGGACGCCACCGGGGAGTCCGCGCAGATCTTCCGTCGGCAGGGCGACTGGCGCGTGTGCGTGGCCTCCGCCGAGCGGCCGATCGGGCTGCGGGACACGATCCCGGTGGGCACGCAGCTGTCGATGAAGGCGGGCTCCGCCGCGCAGGTGCTCGTCGCGTGGGAGGACCACGACCGCCTGCTCGAGGGCCTGCGCCACGCGCGGTTCTCCGCGACCGTGCTGGCCGGGGTGCGCCGCCGGGGCTGGGCGCAGTCGCTGGGCGAGCGCGAACCGGGCATCGCCTCCGTCTCGGCCCCGGTGCGCGGACCCTCGGGCCGGGTGATCGCCGCGGTGTCGATCTCCGGACCGATCGAACGGCTCACCCGCCAGCCGGGCCGGCTGCACGCCGAGGTCGTGGTGCAGGCCGCGCGCCAGCTCACGGAGGCGGTCCGGGCCACCACCCAGTAGCCGGGCGCCGGCGGCCCCCGCCCCTCCGTCCCCGCCGTGCGGCGGGGGACGCTCCGCGGCCGCCGCGCTCAGCCGCGCAGGACGGCCAGCGCCCTCCGGAAGGCGGCGAAGGCCTCGAGCTCCGCCCGCACGGGGTCGACGACGGTGCGCCGGGCGGCCTCGGCCACCGACTCGCGCAGCCGGCGCCGCACCGAGCGCTCCCGCATCCGGGCGCCGAAGCCGGCGAGGATCCGGCCAGTCAGGGCCGTGAAGATCCCGAGCACCACCCCGGCGAGGACGAGCAGCGTGGGCACGGGCAGCGGGAAGCCCTCGACGTACGGGGGCGGCGGGACGGGGATCTGGAACCACTCGAGCAGGAACAGGCCCAGGAGCCACAGCAGACCCGCGACCACCGCGAGCATCGCGAGCCACTGGACAACGTCGAGGACGAGCCACCACCAGGAGTTCCGCCCGGCCCGGAAGTCGGTGCGGGCGACGGCCTGGTCGATCGCGTCCGGCAGCCTCTCCTCGTGGGTGCGCGCGGCCTGCCGGACCGACCGGGTCCACGGTTCGGCGGCCCCGTCCGCGGCGTCGTGGGCGAAGGTGCGCACCGCGGAGTCGGCCGCAGCCCGCTGGGCGGCACCCATGGGCGGCAGGGACGTGCGGTTGACCTCGGGGTTCACGGTCCCGCCCCGGTCGAGGTTCAGCCGCCGCATCGGGTCCTTGCGGAACCTCAGCAGCCACCGGGTGGGGATCCACCCCGTGTGCTCCGCCGCGTGCAGGGCGTAGGACCTCCCGGCGGCCCGGGCGATCCCGGGCACGTTGGCGGCCTGCGCCAGCCCGTCGGTGAGCCGCTCCTGCGCCGGCTCGGTGATCCCGGCAGGCTCCCCGTCCCCGGAGGCCTCGGCGAGCAGCGCGGCGGCGTCGTCCACGTCGGCGTCGAGCCGGGCGCCGGCCGCCGCCCTGGTGTCGGCCACCTGGCGGATCCGCGCGCGGAGGGCCTCGACGCCCTCCCCCGTCACCGCGGAGACAGCCACCGGCTTCGACAGCCCCGTGGTGGGCAGCCCGTCCTGGGCCACGAGCTCCTCGAGGGAGGCCATCACGGCGGGGACCTCGGCGGCCGACAGCCGGTCCACCTGGTTCATCACCACCATGGTCACGGCCCCGTGCCGGGCCAGCGGCGCGATGAACTCCTGGTGGATGACCGCGTCGGCGTACTTCTGCGGGTCCACGACCCACACCACGACGTCGACCATGCCGACGAGACGCTGCACGATGGTGCGGTGGTGCAGGCTCACGGAGTCGAAGTCCGGCAGGTCGAGCAGGATCAGACCGCCGGGCGCCTCCGCGGCGGGCGCGCCCGTGATCCGCTCCTTGACGCGCGTCCACCGGCCGGCGTCCGCGTGCCCGGTGGGCAGGGGCGTGTCGACGTGGTGGCGCTGGGTGACACCGAGCCAGTCCAGCAGGGCCTCGCTGCCCGGCTCCCCCCAGACGGCGGCCAGCGGCTCGGAGGTGGTGGGGCGGCGGGCGGCGGCCCGGGCGATGTCCCGTCCCACGACCGCGTTGAACAGGGTGGACTTCCCGGACCCGGTCGCCCCGAAGAAGCCCACCACGGTGTGGTCGGCGGACAGGGAGCGCCGCTCGGCGGCGCGGTCCAGGACGGTGCGGGACGCCGCCACGGCCTCGTCGTCGAGCCGGCCGGAGGCCAGCTCCGTGGCGCGCGCGAGCGCGGTGAGCCGTTCGGAGAGGGTCGGCGCCGCCTGCCGGGCGGGGCTCATGCGCTCTCCCCCAGCGTCCGCCCGGCGGCGCGGATGCGCTCGGCCACGGCCACGAGCTCGTCGGCCTCCGGGTGCCCGTCCAGGACGTCGAGGCGCCGCAGGAACACGGACGCCTGCTGGTCCATGACCGTGTGGATCCG
Organism: Kocuria sp. WN036; assembly: GCF_002287015.1. Classification (NCBI taxonomy): domain Bacteria; kingdom Bacillati; phylum Actinomycetota; class Actinomycetes; order Micrococcales; family Micrococcaceae; genus Kocuria; species Kocuria sp. WN036. The sequence goes on along the minus strand of NZ_NSKF01000032.1, from coordinate 21,904 downwards.
GGACTCGAGGTTCTTGCGGGCGTCCTCGGCCATCCGCCGCACGGCGTCCTCCCCGAAGACCGCCTCGAGCAGCTTGGTGCCCACCACGCCGGAGCCGCCGGCGATGCCGACCTCCAGCCCGGTGAGCCCGCCCGTCATGGAGAACACGCCGATCATGAGGATCACGGTGAGCGCGTTCACACCCAGCGACATGGCCCGCGCCCTGGTCCGCTTGTCCGCGCCCTCGCGCTGGATCAGCTCCATGAGGTCGCCCTGCCAGGCGCGCACCTGCTCTGCCGTGCGCTCGCGGAAGTCCGGGGGCAGCGAGCCGAGGTCGGACCCGCCGAGCAGGACCCGGCCCGCAGGCTCGTCCAGCCAGCGGCGCTCCGCGGTCTCGGAGGCGCGCGCGGCCTCCTCAACGATCACGGTCTGCAGACCGGTCTCGATGGCCTCCTCGACCTGGACCTCGGGTGCCGGCCGCCCGCTGAAGAAGGCGGTGAGCCGGTCCCGCATCCGGCCGATCCCGGCCTCGAGGTTGCGGAAGAACTCGCCGGTGCCCACGAAGTCCTGCCAGCGGGCGAGGACCTCGCCGCGCAGCAGGGTCCCGTCCCGGGTCGACTCGATGACGGCGGCGAGCGCCTCGTCGAAGGCGCGGTCCACGTCGTGGCGCAGCTGCGCCTCGACGCGGTGCTGGGAGAGCACCGCCGTCCCGGCCGCGCCGGTGCGCTCCGCGATGGAGCGGACCGCGCCGCCGAGGGTCCGGCGGGCGATCTCCGAGCGGGAGGCGGCGTTGCGCCCCAGTTCGGCCAGGAAGTCCACCACGGGGGCGACGACGTGGGGCGGGAGCATGCCCATCTCGTTGAGCGGTGACTCCGGGACGGTGAACACCGGGGCGTCCCCGAGGCCCTGCTCGGCGAGCATCCGCCGGAGGTCGTCCTCGATCTCGGCCTCGAGCCCCTGCGGGACCCGGTCGAGGACCACGGCCACCGTGATGTCCCGCTGGGCGGCCTCGACGAGCAGCCGCCACGGCACGGCGTCGGCGTAGCGGTTCGCGGTGGTCACGAACAGCCACAGGTCGGCGGCGGCCAGCAGCTGCCCCGCGAGCCGGCGGTTCTCGTCGGAGATCGAGTCGACGTCCGGGGCGTCGAGCAGGGCGACGCCCTCGGGGATCCGCGGCTCGGCGAGCAGCACGAGGGCCTGGCCGTCCGCGGTGCCGGGCAGCGCGGACGGGGAGGCGGTGTCCGCTGCGGTCGAGCCGGCGGGGATGACCTTCCGCGCGTGGATCCGGCTCAGGTGCGGGAGCACCCGCTGGGTCGAGAACGCCTCGGCGTCGCGCGGGTGGTGGATCAGGATGGGCTGCCGGGTGGTCGGGCGGATGGCCCCGGACCGGGTCACGGGGTGCCCCACGACCGCGTTGACCAGGGTCGACTTGCCGGCGCCCGTGGAGCCGCCGACCACCGCGAGCAGCGGCGCGTCGAGGGAGCGCACCCGGGGCAGCACGTAGTCGTCGAGCTGGGCGACGGCACGGTCGATGTCCTCGCGCTCGCGCAGCACGTCGGTCGTGGACAGCGGGAGGGTCGACGCCGCGAGCAGCGCCCGCGCGTCCTCGAGGGCGCTCAGGATCTCTGTCTGGTCGGTCACAGGGACATTGTGCCAGTCAGCCTGCTGTGCACCTACGCGGCGCGGGTCGCCGGGGGCTCACGCCATCCGGACGGCGATCTTGCCGCGGACGTGCCCCTCCTGGCTGAGCCGGTAGGCTTCCACGCCCTCGGCCAGGGGCACGCTGCGGGCGAGCTCGATCCGCAGCGCGCCCCGGTCCACCAGACGGCCCAGCTCGGTGAGGTCCTCGGCGGAGGGACGCACCCACATCCACGTCCCGCCGTGGGCCTCGACCGCGTCGTCGGCCACGGAGGCGTGCCGCCCCCCGTCCTTCAGGACGGCGAGCGTCTGCTCCACGACCCCGCCCACGAGGTCGACCACGACGTCCACGCCGTCCGGAGCCAGCTCCCGGACCCGCTCGGGCAGCCCGTCCCCGTAGGCCACGGGCTCCGCGCCGAGACCGCGCAGGTACTCGTGGTTGGCCTCCGACGCCGTGCCGATCACGCGGGCGCCCCGGGCCGCGGCGAGCTGGACGGCGTAGCCGCCCACGCCCCCGGAGGCGTTGTGCACGAGCACGGTGTCTCCCGCGGCCACCTCCAGGCGGCCGAGGACCTGGTAGGCCGTGAGCCCGGCCAGCGGCAGCGCGGCCGCCCGGTCCCAGTCCACGGAGGCCGGCTTCGGCGCGAGGAGGCGTGCGGGCAGGGCGACGTACTCGGCCATCGTCCCGCCGTGCACCCAGTCCGTGCGGGCGTAGGAGATCACCTCGTCGCCCGGGGCCCACTCCGGGACGTCGATGCCGACGGCCTCCACGACCCCGGACACGTCCCAGCCGGGCACCACCGGGAACTGGACCTCCATCAGCGGATCGAGGCCGCCGGCCATGATCTTCCAGTCCACGGGGTTGATCGCGGCGCTGCGCACCTTCAGGAGCACCCAGCCCGGGGGGACCTTGGGCTCGGGGAGGTCGGTGAGCTCGAGGACTTCGGGGCCGCCGTAGCGGGCGTACGTCAATGCCTTCATGCTCCGCGCAACCGGCGGTCCCGGGAATCTGTTCCCGGCCGCGGGTCAGCGGCCCGGCTCCCGCAGGTGATCCGCGGCGTAGGCGGCGAACACCTCCCCGGGGGCCTCCCCCGTGCTGACGAAGTCCTCCCGCAGCTTTCGCGCGAGCTGCTCCAGGGCCAGGTCCAGGCGGCGGGCGCTCGTGCGCACCGGCGGCGCCGAGGACGCGGCGGCACGGTCGCGCAGCTCGAGGGCGTAGGCCAGCTGCCGGGCCAGGGAGAGGTCCGGGTCCTCCTCCTGGAAGTAGTACGTCTCGCCGTGCTGGGTGAAGTCGATCCGGGCCCGGGACACCTCCGCGGTCAGCCCGTCCAGCACCCGGGCCGCCGTCACGGGGTCCTCCTCCGCGATCCCGTCCGCGTACTCCACCTCGGCGAGGGACGTCAGCTCGAGCGCCAGGGCCCGGCGGCGGGACAGCGGCGGATAGATCTGGGTGAACCACGTCAGGGCCGCCGTGAGCAGGGCGAACCCGGTCAGCGCCTCCAGCGGGGTGGCCAGCCGGATCCAGGGGTCGGTGGCCACGACGTCCCCGAACCCCAGCGTCGCCAGGGTGACGAACGAGAGGTAGAGGGCCTCGAGGAGATCGGGGTAGGCGGCCGGGTCCACCCCGGGCGAGTACGTGAAGCCCTCGGGGACGTGCGGCAAGTAGATCAGGGCCCAGCCGACTCCCTGCAGGAGCACCCACAGGAGCACCACCGTGACCATCGAGCCCGGGCCCACGGCCGAGCCGAAGCGGTGCCCGGTGCGCCGGGAGATCCACCAGACGCCCGACTGCACCCGGCCGCCGACGGCGCCCGAGCCGCTGGGGTGCAGCAGGCTGTGGTAGATGTCCCACAGGCCGACCACGACGATCGCGGTCCCCAGCAGCGTCAGCAGCACGTCCACGTCGTCGCTCCGTCCCAGTCGATGACCGTCCTTCCCGGGGACCCTACCCGGTGGCGCCCGGGCCCGTCCCGGAGGTTCGGCCTCCGTGCTTGCCCCGGGGACCATCAGCAGGGTTACGGTGGAAGCATCCGCTGCCCCGGACGGCGACGCGGCCCCCACAGGGACGGAAGGACGACGATGGACATCAACCTGGTGCTGGCGCTCTTCGCCGGAGCCGTCCTGCTGATCTCGGCGTTCTCGACGCTGCTGCAGCGGATCAGTCTCCCCGGCCCGGTGCTCGCCCTCGCGTTCGGCGCGCTGATCGGCCCCTACGCGCTGGACCTCGTGCGGATCGAGGACTTCGGCCTGCCCCCGGGAACGCTGCTGGAGCAGGCGGCGCGGATCACCCTGGCGGTGGGCCTGGCCGGGGTCGCCCTGCGCCTGCCGCACGGCTACTGGCGCAGCGACGCCCGCTGGATCGCCGTGGTCATCGGGCTGGGCATGGCCCTGATGCTCGTCGTGGCCACCGGCGTGCTGTGGGCGGCGCTGGGCGTGCCGTTCCTGCTGGCGCTGCTGCTGGGCGCGATCATCACCCCGACCGACCCCGTGGTCACCACCCCGATCGTCACGGGTTCCCTGGCCGTGGAGCGGATTCCCGAGCGGGTCCGGCACAACCTCTCGGCCGAGAGCGGGCTCAACGACGGACTGGCCTACCTCTTCGTCCTCCTCCCGGTGCTGCTGCTGACCGAGCCGGACCGGGCGTGGCACGAGCTGCTGACCACCGTCCTGCTGTGGGAGGTGCTCGGCGCGGCGGTGTTCGGGGCGCTGGCGGGCTTCCTGCTGGGCAGGCTGTTCGTCGTCGTCCGCCGGCACGGGCTCATGGAGGAGAGCTCCTACCTGGCCTTCGTGGTGCCGCTGGCACTCGTGCTGCTCGGGACCGGCAAGCTGCTGGGCACCGACGCCCTGCTGGCCGTCTTCGTGGGCGTCGCGGTCTTCGGGCAGGTGATCCCCCAGCGGGACGAGGCGCAGGAGGACAAGGTCCAGGACGCCGTGGCCCGGCTGTTCCTGCTGCCGGTGTTCATCCTGCTCGGCCTGGCGCTGCCGGTCGGTGAGTGGACGGAACTGGGCTGGGGTGCTCCCCTGGTCCTCGGCGCGGCGCTGCTGCTGCGCCGCTTCGTTGCCCTGTGGGCGCTCCGGCCGCTGCTGCGGGGCGTGCACGACCGCGCCGAGACGCTCGTCCTGAGCTGGTTCGGACCCATCGGCGTCTCCGCCCTGTTCTACGCGACGCTGGCCGAACGGCACACCGGCAACCACGAGATCTTCGTCCACACCACCCTGGCCGTCACCCTGTCCGTGCTCGTCCACGGGCTGTCCACCGCACCGCTGAGCGCGTGGCTCCAGCACCGGGAGCCGGAGCGCAAACAGGAGGAGGAGACCCCCGCATGAGCCCGCAGCACCCCTGTCCCAGGCCCCTCATCACGGACCGGGAGGCCCGCCGTGTGGTTTGACTCCCGGGCATAGGGCGCCACCGCCCTGACCCTGCTCGCGGCTCTCCAGCTGCTCGTGGCCCTCGTCTCGGCGCGCCGTCCGGGGGCCCGGCGCTTCTTCACCTCGGACCCCGTCCTGCTGCTGGCCGACGGCCGGATCCGGGGCGAGGCGCTGCGCCGCAACCGGCTCACGGAGTCGGAGATCCGTCAGGCGGTGCGCATGCAGGGCACCGGGGACCTCTCCCGGGTCGAGGCGGTCGTGCTCGAGACCAACGGCAAGCTCAGCGTCATCACATCGAGCTCCTACGGCGACGGGTCCGCGCTCGCGGACGTCCGCGGGACCGAGGCCCTGGGCGACGACGACCGCCGGGGACCGGCCGGCCCGGAGGCGTGAACCGCACGGCGCGGTGGCGCTGCGCCGGGCCCGGTGCTCGCACGTTCCCGCCCGCGGCCCCGGGGCGGTCAGGGGCCGGAGCGGCCCTCCTGCTCGAGCAGCCGCAGCCGCTCCCGGTACTCGTCCTCGGTGAGCTCTCCGGCGGCGTGGCGCTCCAGCAGGCCGTCCCGGGCCCGGCGCAGGCCGAGCCGGGTGCGCGACCTGCGGCCCCAGCGGGTGTTCTGCCCGTAGCGTCCCACGAGCCACCGGACGCCCCGGGCCACGGTCCACACCGCGGCGGCGGCCAGCAGGGCCCAGGACATCACCTCCCAGCCCTGGAAGGGGGTCAGTCCCAGTTCGCCCACGGTCCCACCGTCCCTCCGGCGTCGTCCGTCGTTCCTGTCTCCGGCGGCGCGCCGTCCGGGGCGCGCTCGGTGGCCGAAGAGTAGCAGTCGCCTCCGACGCCGGGGCGGTCCGGTCGGGAGGGGCCGGCGGCCGCCGGGCCCACGGGGCGCCGGAGGGGTCAGCGGGTGAGCGTGCCGATGCCCTCGAGGATCGCCGCGTGCACGCGCGGGTCGCTGAGCGGCAGGAAGTGACCGCGCGTGCCGAGCCGGACGTTGCGCGCCCCTTCCAGGTGGCTGCCGCCCGGGATGTGGGGGTCGAACAGGCCGTAGACGGAGACGATGCGCCGGTTGACCTCCCGGCGGGTGGTCAGCGCGGTGAGCTCCGGGGAGTGCGGCAGGAACACCCGGATCGTCGGGAGGGGCAGGAGCCGGGCGAGCTCGGAGCCGGCGAAGGGGGTGTTGACGGCCACGAGCCCCTGGATCACGGTGCCCTCGTTGTGGTGGGCCAGGAGGTGCTTGCCGATCAGCCCGCCCTTGCTGTGCGCCACCAGCACGCAGCGCTCGATCCCCTCCCGGCGGATGTGCTCGTCGACCAGCGCCGCCATGTCCTCGATGGTCCCGGTGTTGAACCTCAGGTCCTCCACCACGTGGACGTCGTGGCCGTGCTCGCGCAGCAGCCCGGCCACCGGGAGCATGAACGTCCACGACTCGTAGATCCCGGGGATCAGCACGACCGGGGTCCGCCCCGGCTCTCCCGGGCCCCGGTAGTGGGCGGGCTCCCACCGGCCGAGGACGCCCGCGGCCTGCCACCGGAGCGCGTAGACGTAGTCGCGGGCCCAGGCCGCGAGATTCGCGGCCGCCGCGCCCGGCCGCGGGATCACACCGGGCTCCCGGGACGGCAGGCGGCGAGGAAGGGCGCGCACGCGGCGGCGAGCTCCCGGGGGTCGGTGTGCTGGACGTTGTGCGGGGCCCCGGGGATCTCCAGGAAGCGGGCGTCGGGGGCCGCCCGGGCCAGCCGGCGGGACCAGTCCCGCCGGGCGATGGGGTCCCGGGACCCGCGCACCACCAGCCCGGGGGGCGTGCAGCCCCGGATGTCCTCCTCGATCCGGTCGCGAAGCATGTGCCGGGTCGTGCGCAGATAGCGGAGCGGGCCCATCCGGAGGTAGTCGCGGACGACCACGGCGTTGGTGCGCAGGGGCTCGCGCGCGGTGTCCCGCAGCAGCCGCCGTCCCTGGCCGAGCAGACTGCGCGCGGTGGGGTCGACGGTCGGTCCCACCAGTACGTAGCCGGCGCACAGCCCGGGGTGGTCCCTGACCGCGTCCACGACGACCTGGCAGCCCATGGAGTGCCCCACGACCACGGGAGCCCGCAGCCCCAGCGCCTCGACGGCCCCTGCGACCACGCGGCCGAGCTCGGGCACCGACAGGGGCCGGGCGGGGCGCGGTGAGGACCCGCAGCCCGGCAGGTCGACGGCGTAGACGTCGTGGGTGGCCGCGAGCGCGTCCGCGAGCCGCAGGAAGTACCGGCCCGACATGCCGATGCCGTGCACGAGGACCACCGGGGGCCGCGCGCGGTCGAAGGTCCCCCGCACGTCGACCGCGTGGGTGCCGGCGACGACGCGCCGCCGCTCGAGCCCCGGGTGCCCCCGCGCCCTCACCGGTGGGTCGCCTCGAGCGCCAGGCGCACGACGTCGAGCGGGTCCCGCCGCGCGGCGTGGGCCGCCAGCTGCCGCCGGGCGCCGGAGCCGTCCCGCAGGACGCCGGCCACCACGGATTCCACCTGCGCGGCCTCGCCCCACTCGGCGAGCACGGGGCGCACGACGGCCAGCAGCTCCGCCACGACGTCCGCGGCCGGGGCGGGCGCGCCGGAGGCCGGGCTGATCAACGGCCCCTCGACGCCGTCCCTGCTGGCCTGCCAGGACCAGGTCCGCAGCTGCGCCGCGCTCACCGGCGGCGCAGGGAGGCCCGCCCGCCACTGGCGGGCGGCCGTCTCCACCAGCGCCCGGCCGAGGGCGGCCAGCACCCCGGCGTGCTCCGCGTCCAGGCACATGTCGGTGATCCGGATCTCCACGGTGGGGTAGCGGGCCGAGAGCCGGGCGTCGAAGTAGATCATGCCGAGGTCGAGGGGCACCCCGGAGCGCAGCAGGGCCTCGCGCTGCCGGTCGTGCTCCTCGACCGAGCCGAATACCTCCGTGGGACCGGAGGTGGGCCAGCGGACCCAGGCCTGGTAGCGGTAGCTGCTGAAGCCGCTCTCCCGGCCGTACCAGAACGGGGAGTTGCCGCTCAGGGCGAGCAGGACGGGCAGCCACACCCGGATGCGGTCCAGCACGGCCACGCCCTCCTCGCGGCTGCCGACGCCCACGTGGACGTGGAGGCCGCAGGTCAGCTGCTCGGCGGCCACCAGCCCGAAGCGCTCCTGGAGCCACCGGAAGCGCGGTGCGGGCACGAGGTGCGGGGCGCCCGCCGTGACCGGTGAGGCGAGGGCGACGGCGCGGGCACCCACCGCGCGGGCGGCGGCGTCGGCCAGGCGGCGCCCCTGACGGATCGCGGCGATCTGCTCCGCGAGGCCGGTCAGCGGAGGACTCGCGACCTCGATCTGCTCCTGCTGCAGCTCGGTGGTGACCTGGTGCGCCGGTGCCGTCGCCGGGGAGGAGCGGACGCCGGCGGCGTGCGCGTCCACGGCGTCCGGGCCGGCGGGGGCGGGCTCCAGCGTCACGGCGTCCACGAGGAGCAGCTCCTCCTCGACGCCGAAGGTGCGGGTGGGGCCGGTGGTCGCTGCGGGGGACGGGTGCGGGAAAACGGTGATCACCACCATCCGGGAGGGGCTGGAGCGGTGCGGACGGGCGGGGCGGGAGGCCCCGCCGTCGTCGCCGGGCGGATCCCCCGGCTCACTGCGGAGCGTAGCACCGGGGACCCGCGCAGCGGCGCTGCGGGGGCTCGCGACGCCTCTTGACGCGGAGGGCGGTGCGGGGTTCGCTGGAGGGGCCAGGAGGGGAGTATCCCCCCGCGCAGCGTCGTCACGACGGTCCCACCGCAGGATCCGGCGCGCGGGCCCGGAACGGGCCGGGAGAGACCTCCGGTCGGGAACCGGAGGGTGGCTGGTGGCGATGGACGTCCCGTTCTGGGGGTGGGCCGCGGTGATCGGCGGCATCGTGGTCCTGCTGGCCGTGGACCTACTCGCCCACCGGCGCCCGCACGCGATCGGGCTGCGCGAGGCCGCGGTGTGGACGGCGGTGTGGGTGGCCTGCGGGACGGGCTTCGGGGTGGTGGTCTGGGCCGTCTTCGGGTCGCAGGCCGGCCAGCAGTACTTCGCCGGGTACCTGATCGAGAAGTCGCTCTCCGTGGACAACGTGTTCGTCTGGGCGGTCCTGCTCACGTACTTCGCCGTCCCCCGCGCCTACCAGCACCAGGTGCTGTTCCTGGGCGTCTTCGGGGCGCTGGTGCTGCGCGGCGCCTTCATCGCCGCGGGCGCGGCGCTGATCCACGCCTTCGAGGGAGTGCTCTACCTCTTCGCCGCGTTCCTGCTCTGCACCGGGTGGCGGATGCTCCGGCAGCGGGAGGCGCGTCTTGACCCGGACCGGTCGGCGGTGCTGCGGGTCTTCCGCCGCTGCGTGCCGATGACCGAGGTGTTCTACGGGCAGCGGCTCGTGGTGCGCATCGGCGGGGCGCTGCGGGCCACGCCGCTGCTGGCGGTGCTGGTGCTGATCGAGGCCACCGACGTGGTCTTCGCCGTCGACTCGATCCCGGCCGTCTTCGCGGTCACCGACGAGGTCTACATCGTCTTCACCGCCAACGCCTTCGCCGTGCTGGGGCTGCGGGCCATGTACTTCCTGCTCGCGGACCTGATGCACCGTTTCGTGCACCTGCGCGCCGGGCTGGCCCTGGTCCTGGTGTGGGTGGGGGTGAAGATGGCGCTCAAGGTCGACGTGGTCGACATCCCCACGGGAGTCTCCCTCGCGGTGATCACGGCCGTCCTGGTCGTGTCGGTCGGCACGAGCCTGCGCGCCACCCGTGGGCAGGGGCGGCGGGCGCCGCAGTGCCCGGAGGCCCCGCCGTTCCGGACCGCGACCCCTGCCGAGCTCGCGGCGCTCCAGCCCCTGCGGCCCTCCCGGGCCGCCTCCGCCGACCGGGGCGAGGACGGCCGGAGCGGCCCCTGAGGGGCGCGGACCGCGCCCCGTGGGAGGGTCGCCGCCCCGTGAAGGAGCCGACCCCGTGCACCGCAAGCTCTCCGTCCTCGTCGAGGTGGACCCCGACGGCTGGTTCGTCCGGGTCAGCGTGACCGGTCCCCTGACCCGCGCGAACCAGCAGGCCCTCCACGCCGCGGCCGGGGCCGGCGCTGCGCGAGGCCTCCTGAGCCTTCCGGCGCAACGTTGCCGCGACCGACGGCCCGGATGCGAAGATTGGCGGCAGTGCACACGACATCCTGAGCGCGACCCACCGTGGGGCCGGGGATGAGGAACAGGACGGCGGGACCCATGAACGACCACCCCACGAGAGATCGGGCCGCGGAGGCCACCGGCGGGCTCGACCCCCGCCGGTCGGCCGGGCGTCTGGTCGCCGTGGACGCCGCCCGGGGACTGGCTCTCGTCGGGCTGACGGCGGTCCACTTCCTGCCGCAGTCCTATCCCGACAACGACCGGCCGACGCTGTCCTGGCTGCTGTTCGCCGGGGACTCCGCGGCGCTGTTCGCGCTGCTCGCCGGGGTCGGCCTCGCCTTCTCCACCGGAGCGCGCAGACCCCGCAGGGGCCGGGACCTGACCGCCGCCCGCGCGGGGATCGCGGTGCGCGCGCTGCTGATCATGGTGATCGGGCTGACCGTCGGGTACCTGATGCCGGCGGACCCGCCGGCCGTCGGCATCCTGGTCCACTACGGGCTCTTCTTCCTGCTCGCGCTGCCCTTCCTGGGGCTGCGGGCACGGACCCTGCTCCTGTGCTCGGGCGCGTTCCTGCTCCTCGGGCCCCTCCTGATCCACTGGCTGGGCGACGTGGTGCCCGAGCACAGCGCCGCCAACCCGACGTTCGCCCACCTCGTCACCGAACCGGTCGCGCTCTTCTGGCAGCTGACGCTGACCGGCACGTACCCGGCCGTGACGTACATGGCGTACCTGCTCGCCGGGCTGGCCCTCGGCCGCCTCAACCTCAAGAGCCTGCGTCTGCAGAGCCGCCTCCTGGCCGCGGGACTCGGCCTCGCGGCCCTCGCCAAGCTCGTCTCCTGGGTGCTCCTCTACGGCATGGACGGCTACAACGTGCTGCTCTACAGCATCGTCTCCCTCACCCGGGCGGACCTGGACCACCTCGTCGTCTTCGGCGCCGACGGGCCCCTGCCGACGTCCTCGCTGTGGTGGCAGGCGCTCTCCGCCCCGCACACCAACACGCTCCTCTCGGTGGCCTGGAGCCTCGGGGTGAGCACGGCCGTGCTCGGCGCCTTCCTGCTCGCCGGCCGCGAGTTCGGCAAGTGGATGCTGCCGCTCACGGCCATGGGGGCGATGACCCTGTCCCTGTACACGGGACAGCTGGTCCTGCTGGCCACCGAGGTCCACTACAGCAGCCCGCTGCTCTGGTTCGCCGCCTGCCTCCTCGTCTCGGCGCTCGTGGCGCTCGCCTGGCGGCACGCCTTCGGACGGGGTCCGCTGGAACGGCTCGTGTCCGCGGCCGCGCACGCGACCACCCGTGCCGTCGCCGATCGGGGGACGCCCCGCGGCCCGGAGACCCCCAGGAGGCCCCTGGGGTAGCACGTGCCTCCGCCGGCCGGACGCGCGCCGACGGCTGAAACACGGCCCCGGCCGCTCGCGGGCCGCACGGATCCGTTAGCGTGACAGCAGCGCCGCCCGGCGCCGGCAGTCGGAGCGCCCGTCTGCCGTGGACCTCAGGAGGAACCATGCCGAAACCCGTCATCAGCAAGGCCAGCACCGTCTGGACCGGCGATCTCTTCAACGGCTCGGGCACCACCAGCCTGACCGGCTCGGGCCTGGGCCCCTTCGACGTGGACTGGGACACCCGCGCGGAGAGCGGCGCCGGCGCCAAGACGAGCCCCGAGGAGCTCCTGGCCTCCGCGCACGCCACCTGCTACGCCATGGCGTTCTCCAACATGCTCGCCCAGAACGAGACCCCGCCCACCCGGGTGGACTCCTCGGCCGAGGTGACCTTCGTGGCGGGCGAGGGCATCAAGGGGGTCGAGCTGACCGTGGTGGCGCAGGTGGAGAACATCTCCGCGGAGGACTTCGCGCGCATCGCCGAGGAGGCCAAGTCCGGCTGCCCGGTCTCCCAGGCCCTGTCCGTGGACATCACCCTGAACGCCTCGCTGGCCTGATCCGGCGCCCGGCCCCGCCGGCCCGGGCACTGCCCCGGCCGGCGGGGCCCGCCGCGTGTCGGTGACGGCGGCGGACGGCGGCCCGGGCGGCGACGGCGTGGCAGGTCGCGCCCGCCCTCTCCCGCTCCTCGTGGATCCCCGCCCCCGGCCGGCCGGATCCGTGACGTCAGGCGCGGTGGCGTTCGGCGAGCGCCCGGTCGAGGTCCTCGGCCTGCAGGTCGGCGTTGACGGCCGTGGCGGTCGTGAGCCCGGCCGCCGCCGCGGCGAGGACCTGGGCGTGGAGGTCCGTGACGTTGCCCGCCACGTAGACGCCCGGCACGTCCGTGCCGCCCGTGGGCGCCGAGGGCACGTACGTGCCGACGGCATGGCCCTTCTCCTCCACCTGGGCGGTGCGCAGCCCGAGGGAGTCGATGAGGGCGGAGCGGACCGTGAAGCGCGGCACCACGACCACGGCCCGGCACGGCACGAGCTCGCCGGAGACCAGCCGCAGACCGGTGATCCGGTCCCCGGTCACCTCCACGCGCCCCACCTCGCCCGCCACGCACGCGATGCCGAGGGCCGCCAGGTGCTCGCGCTCCTCGTCGTCCGGCGCCGGGGCGGTGTGCTGCACGAAGGTGATGTCGGGGCTCCACTGCCGGAACAGCTGCGCCTGCTGCACGCCCAGGGGGCCGGTGCCCAGCACCGCCAGCGGCTCGTCCCGCCACTCCCAGCCGTGGCAGTACGGGCAGTGGACGACGTCCCGGCCCCACCGCTGCGCCACGCCCGGGACGTCCGGCAGCTCGTCGGTGAGTCCGGTGGTGATCAGCACGCGGCGCGCCCGCACCGACCGGCCGTCCTCGAGCACCAGCACGAACCGGAGGCCGTGGCCGTCGTCCTCGGCCGGGCGGGCGGAGACCACCGTGCCGTCGACGACGTCCGCTCCGTAGCCGGTGACCTCGGCACGCCCGTCCGCGAGCAGCGCGCCCGGGGCGTCGCCGTCGCGGCCGAGGTAGTTGTGCACGTGCTCCGCGGGGTCGTTGCGCGGGGCCCCGGCGTCCACCACGAGGACCGTGCGCCGGGCGCGGGCCAGGCACAGCGCCCCGGCGAGGCCCGCGGGCCCCCCGCCGACGACGACCACGTCGTAGCTCTCGTCCATCGTGCCTTCCCCCGTCCCGGAACCGGTCCCGGCAGCAGTCCTGCGCCGCTCTGCCAACGTAGCAGTGCCGGGACGGGGATGTAAGCCTGCTGATTGTAGGCGGCGCCGGAGCATTCGGCGGGCGCCCCTCCCCCGGGCGGGGCAGCGCCGGACCGGGCGGTGCCGGTGCTCGTCGTGGGGAAACGACGACGTCCCCCGGACCGTGTGGTCCGGGGGACGTCTTCCGTGGTGACCCCAGCGGGATTCGAACCCGCGTTACCGCCGTGAGAGGGCGGCGTACTAGGCCGCTATACGATGGGGCCGTACCGATCCGGTCCGCGGTTTCCCGCGACCGGCCTCGTACACTGTACCAGGTCCCGGACCCTGTTCCGGACGCCGGCCCTGCTCCGGCGGCGCAGCGCACCCCGGACACGAGAACACCCCCGGACCGTGTGGTCCGGGGGTGTTCTGCGGTGGTGACCCCAGCGGGATTCGAACCCGCGTTACCGCCGTGAGAGGGCGGCGTACTAGGCCGCTATACGATGGGGCCGTACTGATCCGATGGAGCAGCGCTGGGATACCAGGACTCGAACCTAGAATGACGGTACCAGAAACCGTAGTGTTGCCAATTACACCATATCCCACTGTCGTCCCCGGTCCGGCGGTTTCCCGCGGCGACCGGCGCAACGCAAAAGAACTATACCGGCCTTCGGGCGGGGCGGCAAATCCGGCTCAACGGCAGTAGCGGTCCTCGAGCTCCCGGTCGATGCCCCGGCGGCGGCCGATGCCCGCCAGCGCCCGGACGACCGGCCCCAGCCAGCGGTAGAGCCCCGGGAGGTTGATGTCGGTCCACTGGATGAGCAACGCCGTGCGGAGCAGGCTCCGCGGGCGGCCGTCCCGGCGGGTGCGCCCGTCCCGGGCGAGCCCGTACAGGGCCACCAGGCCCTTCTCGAAGCCCTCGTGGGCGGGCCGCACCTCGACCACGAAGCGGGCCGGGGTCCCGGCCGGGTTCTTCCAGCGGAACAGGTGCTCCGGGGGCACCTCGGCCTCGCCGCCCGCCCCGAGGTCCCGCACGACGTGGCCGATCTGGACCCGCAGCACGCCCTCGAGGACGCGTACGCGCATCCCGAACCGTCGGTGGTAGTGGGCGAGCACCTCTCCCCCGGGCTCCACCTCGACGTGCAGCAGGGCGTGCTCGCCCCCGGTCTCGGCGCCGGTGCGCAACCACGTGATGGTGTCCCGCTGCACGGGATTGCGGTGCTGCGGGCGTCCCGCGCGCATCGCCTCGATCTGGTCGTCCGTCCGGTCCATGCTGATCGCCCCCGTGTCCCAGGCTACGCCGGAGCGCCCGGGTGTGTGCAGATGACGTCCACGACGACGACGGTCCGGCCCGCCCTCCGCGGAGGGCGGGCCGGACCGTCGTCGTCGTGCAGGGCGCTCAGCCGAGCTGGGCGGCGAGGGCGCGCAGGCGGGTCAGGGAGGAGTCCTTGCCGAGGATCTCGAGGGACTCGAACAGGGGCGGCGAGATCCGCCGGCCCGAGACGGCGGTGCGGACGGGGCCGAAGGCCAGTCGCGGCTTGATCCCCAGCCCGTCCACGATGGCTTCGCGGAGCGCGGTCTCGAGGGCGGCGGCGCTCCAGTCCTCGAGCGGCTCCAGGGCGGCGAGCGCGGCCCGCAGGACGTCGCCGGCGGAGTCCTTGAGCTGCTTGCGGGCGTCGTCGGCGACCTCGATCTCGTCGTCGGCGGCGAAGAGGAAGGACAGCAGCTCGGGGGCCTCGCCGAGCAGGTTCATCCGCTCCTGGACCAGCGGGGCGGCCCGGTCGAGGATGTCCCGCTGGCGCTCGTCCAGGGTGTCCCCCAGCACGCCGCCGGCCTGCAGGTAGGGGACGAGCCGGTCGCGGAAGTCCTCGGGGGCGAGCCTGCGGACGTGGGTGCCGTTGATCGCGGTGGCCTTCTTGAGGTCGAAGCGCGCGGGGTTCGCCAGGACGTCGTGGACGTCGAAGTGCTCCACGAGCTGCTCCACGGTGAAGACGTCCTCGTCCGCGGACAGGGACCAGCCCAGCAGGGCCAGGTAGTTGAGCAGGCCCTCGGGGACGAAGCCGCTGTCCCTGAGGTGGAAGAGGCTGGACTCGGGGTCGCGCTTGGACAGCTTCTTGTTGCCCTCGCCCATGA
The DNA here is from genome assembly GCF_002287015.1 of Kocuria sp. WN036. Lineage (NCBI taxonomy): Bacteria > Bacillati > Actinomycetota > Actinomycetes > Micrococcales > Micrococcaceae > Kocuria > Kocuria sp. WN036. The sequence goes on along the minus strand of NZ_NSKF01000032.1, from coordinate 6,607 downwards.
CGTAGGGCAGGTGGCCGTACTCGGGCACGTACTTCGCGAAGCCGATCTCGACCAGGACGCGGAACAGCGCGATCTGGCGCGGTGTCGAGGAGAGCAGGTCCTCGCCGCGCAGCACGTGGGTGATCTCCATGAGGGCGTCGTCCACGGGGTTGGTCAGCGTGTACAGCGGCTGGCCGTTGGCGCGCACCACCACGTAGTCCGGGATGGAGCCGGCCCGGAAGACGATCTCGCCGCGGATCATGTCGTGGACCACAATGTCCTCGTCCGGCATCCGCAGCCGCAGCACGGGCTCCCGGCCCTCCGCCCGGTACGCCGCGATCTGCTCCTCGGTGAGGTCGCGGTCGAAGTTGTCGTAGCCGAGCTTGGGGTCGCGGCCGGCCGCCCGGTGCCGGGCCTCGACCTCCTCCGGGGTGGAGTACGCCTCGTAGACCGCCCCGTGCTCCCGGAGCCGGGCGGCCACGTCGCGGTAGACGTCCAGGCGCTGCGACTGCCGGTACGGGGCGTGCGGACCCCCGGTCTCGACGCCCTCGTCCCAGTCGATCCCCAGCCACGCGAGCGCCTCGAGCAGCTGCTGGTAGCTCTCCTCCGAGTCGCGCAGGGTGTCGGTGTCCTCGACGCGGAAGACCATGGTGCCGCCGGTGTGGCGGGCGTGGGCCCAGTTGAACAGCGCGGTGCGGATCAGTCCCACGTGCGGGGTGCCCGTCGGGGACGGGCAGAAGCGCACGCGCACGGGCGAGGAGGTGGTCGAGGCGGTGGCCGGGGTGGCGGGCGTGTCGGTCATGGCTCTTTCGTGGATCGGTCGGGGTCTGGGCGGGGTCGTGCGGTGGTGCGGGGCGCCGCGGTGCCCGCACGGGTCAGCGGTGCGGACCGGCGCCGGCCGGCGGTGCGGGTCAGCGGCGCAGGACGGTCGGCAGGACGCCGATGCCCTCGACCTCCACCTCGATCCGGTCGCCCTCGTCGACGATGCCGACGCCGGCGGGCGTGCCCGTGAGGATGACGTCGCCGGGCAGGAGCGTGAACGCCTGGGAGACGTAGGAGACGAGGAACGGGACGTCGAAGACCATGTCCCGGGTGTTGCCGTCCTGCTTGGTCTCGCCGTTGACGCGGCTGCGCACGGCGAGGGCGGAGGTGTCGAGGTCCGTCTCGATCCAGGGCCCGAGCGGGCAGGCCCCGTCGAAGCCCTTGGCGCGCGCCCACTGCCCGTCGGTCCTCTGCACGTCGCGGCCGGTGAGGTCGTTGGCGGCGGTGTAGCCGAAGACCACCTCGGGCACGCGCTCCACGGGGACGTCCTTGCACATCCGTCCGATGACGACGGCGAGCTCGGCCTCGTAGGAGACCTGCTCGGTCCACGCGGGCAGGGTCACGGGGTCGCCGGGGCCGGCGACGGACGTGTTGGGCTTGAAGAACAGCATCGGCGAGGTGGGCAGCTCGTTGCCCAGCTCCGCGGCGTGGTCGGCGTAGTTGCGGCCGACGCACACGATCTTGGAGCGCGGGATCACGGGGGCGAGGAGGCGGACGTCGGCGATGTCGTGGCGCTGCTGGGTGGGGTTGATCCCGGTGTAGAAGGGGTCGCCCGCGAGGACGGTGACCGTCTCCTCGCCGGCGGCGCCCTGCACCGCGCCGAAGTGGATCTCGCTGTCGACCGTGAACCTGGCAATTCGCATGGGACCAGGCTATCCCACGGTCCGCGGGCGGCCGCGCGGCCCCGGTGGTGCCACCCGGGCCGCGCGGGGCTCAGACCAGGCGGGTCAGCCAGCCGTGCGGGTCCTCCGCGCGGCCCGTCTGGATCTCCAGGAGCTGCCGGCGGATGTCCATGGTGACCTCGCCGGGCCGGGCGCCCTCGTCGCCGATGGTCTCCTCGGTGGAGACGAGCCGGCCGATGGGGGTGATGACGGCGGCGGTCCCGCACGCGAACGCCTCGGTGATGGTCCCGGCCTTCCAGCCCTCGCGCCACTCGTCGAGGGTGAAGCGGCGCTCCTCGACGGTCATCCCGCGGTCCTTCGCGAGCTGGATGATCGAGCGGCGGGTGACGCCCTCGAGGATCGTGCCGGTGAGCTCGGGGGTCACCAGGCGGCCGTCGTCGTAGACGAAGAACACGTTCATGCCGCCCAGCTCCTCGACGGCGTCGCCGCGGTCTCGGTCCAGGAACATCACCTGCTGGCACCCGTGGGCGTCGCCCTCCATCTGGGCGATCAGGGAGGCGGCGTAGTTGCCGCCGCACTTGGCCGCTCCCGTGCCGCCGCGGCCGGCGCGGGCCCAGTCGCGGGAGAGCCAGATGTCCACGGGCTTCACCGGGCCGCCGAAGTAGTTGCCGGCCGGGGAGGCGATCACGGAGTACAGCACCTGGCGGGACGGGCGCACGCCCAGGAACGCCTCCGTGGCGATCATGAACGGGCGCAGGTACAGGGACTCCCCGTCCCCGTCGGGCACCCACTGCTCGTCCACCGACACGAGCTCGCGCAGCGAGTCCAGGAACAGCTGCTCGGGCAGCTCCGGCAGCGCCAGCCGGCGGGCCGAGCGGTTGAGCCGGGCGGCGTTGGCCTCGGCCCGGAACGTCCACACGGAGCCGTCCGCGTGCCGGTAGGCCTTGAGCCCCTCGAAGATCTCCTGGCCGTAGTGCAGCACGGCCGCGGCGGGGTCCAGCACCAGCGGACCGTACGGCTCGACCCGCGGGTCGCTCCAGCGGCCCGTGCCCTTCTCGACGTCCCCGAACCAGTCGATCTTCACCATGTGGTCCGTGAAGTTCGTGCCGAAGCCCGGCTCGGCGAGGATGGCCGCCCGGACCTCCTCCGGGACCGGGTCCTGGCTGAGGTGGTGGGCGAAGGTGGTGGGCTGTGTGGTCACTGCGTCTCCCTGCGAGGTCGACCCCGTGGCGACCGGCACGCGGGGCTCAGCTGTTGGTTCCGTGCCCCAGCCTATCCCCGGAGCGCGGCCGGATCGGCTCAGGCGAGGGCGGCGAGCACGCCGTCGCCCACCTGGGCGGTGGTGCGGGACTCGTTGCCGTGGGCCGCGAGGTCCTGCTGCACGGCGGCCTCGATCCGGGCCGCCGGCCCGGAGTGGCCGAGGTGCTCCAGCATCATGGCGGTGGCGAGGATCGCCGCCACGGGGTTCGCCTTCTGCTGCCCCGCGATGTCCGGTGCGGAGCCGTGCACGGGCTCGAACATCGAGGGCGCCGTGCGGTCCGCGTTGATGTTGCCGGCCGGGGCCAGTCCGATGCCGCCCGTCACCGCGCCGGCGAGGTCGGTGAGGATGTCCCCGAAGAGGTTGTCGGTGACGATGACGTCGAAGCGCGCCGGGTCGGTCGTGAGGAAGATCGTGGCCGCGTCCACGTGCAGGTAGTCGACGGCGACGTCGGGGAACTCGGCGCCGATCTCCTCGACGAGGCGCGCGTAGAGACGGCCCGCGTTGACGAGCACGTTGTGCTTGTGGACGAGGGTCAGCCGCTTGCGCTCCCGCCCGGCGGCGAGCTCGAAGGCGTAGCGCACGAGGCGGCGCACGCCGTAGGCGGTGTTGAGCGAGACCTCGGTGGCGATCTCGGCGTCGGTGCCGCCGCGCAGCACCCCGCCGTTGCCGGCGTACGGGCCCTCGGTGCCCTCGCGCACCACCACGAAGTCGATGTCCCCGGGGTGGGAGAGCGGGCTGGTGGTGCCCGGGAAGAGCTTGGACGGGCGGAGGTTGACGAAGTGGTCGAGGCTGAAGCGCATCTTCAGCAGCACGTCGCGCTCGATGATCCCGGACGGGACGCGCCGGTCCCCGGGGGCGGCGCCGACCGCGCCGAACAGGATGGCGTCGTGGGTCCGCAGCTCGTCCAGCGTCCGGTCCGTGAGGGTCTCCCCCGTGTCCAGCCAGTGCTGCGCGCCGAGGCCGAACTCCGTCCTCTCCACCGTGACGCCTGCCGCGGCGGTCACCGCGTCGAGGACCTTCACCGCCTCGGCCACGACCTCGGGGCCGATGCCGTCACCGGGGACGAGGGCGATCTTCAGGTGGGCGGGGGCGGCTGCGGGCGTCGGCTGGCTCATGGCCCCAGGATAGGAGCCGACCGCCCCGTCCGACCACGGTGTGGACGGACGTCTCACATGATGGACAGCCGATCGCCGCTCAGGACTGGAGCGCCGCGGGCTCCTCGTAGCGCGGGAACACCGGCGCGGGCGGGGGCAGCTCCGTGCCCGCCACGATGGGCGTGTCCAGGGCGGTGAACAGGCGGGCGTCGCCCTCGGCCTGGCCGAGCACGTCGAGCAGCCGGGCGGCGGCGTCCGGCACCACCGGCTGGACCAGGATGCCGACCGTGCGCACCACCTCGAGCGTCACCCAGAGCACGGTGGCCATCCGCCCGGCGTCGGTCTTGCGCAGTTTCCAGGGCTCCATGGCGGTGAAGTACCGGTTGGCCTCGGCGACCACCCGCCAGATCCGCTCGAGCGCCCGGTGGAACTGCTGCTCGTCGAACTCGGCGCGCACCGGAGCGCAGAGCCCGGCGGCCGCGGCGAGCATGGCCCGGTCCTCGGTGGTGAGCTCCCCCGGCGCGGGGACCCGGCCCTCGCAGTTCTTGGCGACCATCGACAGCGAGCGCTGCGCGAGGTTGCCGAGGTCGTTGGCGAGGTCGGAGTTGATGCGGTTCTTGATCCCGTCGTGCGAGTAGCTGCCGTCCTGGCCGAACGGCACCTCGCGCAGCAGGAAGAAGCGCAGCGGGTCGAGGCCGTACTCGGCCACGAGGGCGTGCGGGTCGATGACGTTGCCCACGGACTTGGACATCTTCTCGCCCTGGTTGAACAGGAAGCCGTGGGCGAAGACGCGCCGGGGCAGGGGCAGGCCGGCGGACATCAGGAACGCCGGCCAGTACACGGCGTGGAAGCGGGCGATGTCCTTGCCGATCACGTGGGCGTCGGCGGGCCAGTACCGCTGGAACGTCTCGGATGCGGTGTCCGGGAAGCCCACGCCGGTGAGGTAGTTGGTGAGGGCGTCCACCCACACGTACATCACGTGGTCCGGGTTGCCGGGCACGGGCACGCCCCAGTCGAAGGTGGTGCGGGAGATGGAGAGGTCCTCCAGGCCCGAGCGCACGAAGGACGCGATCTCGTTGCGCCGGGTCTCGGGGTGGACGAAGCCCTCCCGCTCGTAGAGCTCCAGCAGCCGGTCCTGGTAGGCGGAGAGGCGGAAGAAGTAGGACTCCTCCTCGGTCCAGGTGACCTCCGTGCCGGTGCCCGTCGAGCACCGCACGCCGTCCGCGCGGAGCTCGGTCTCGTCCTCGCCGTAGAACGCCTCGTCGCGCACGGAGTACCAGCCGGCGTACTTGCCGAGGTAGATGTCCCCGGCCTCCTCCATCCGGCGCCAGAGGGCCGCCGACGCCGCGTAGTGGTCGGCGTCCGTGGTGCGGATGAAGCGGTCGTAGGAGATGTTCAGGGCGTCGTCCATCTCGCGGAAGCGCGCCGAGTTGCGGTCCGCGAGCTCCCGGGCCGTGAGGCCCTCCTTCTCCGCGGTCTGCTGCATCTTCTGGCCGTGCTCGTCGGTGCCGGTCAGGAAGCGGACGTCGTAGCCGTCCAGCCGCTTGAACCGGGCCATGACGTCGGTCGCGATGACCTCGTAGGCGTGCCCGATGTGCGGGGTGCCGTTGGGGTACGCGATGGCCGTGGTGATGTAGTACGGGGTGCGGTGGGAGGAAGTCACGGCCTCCACTCTACCGACCGCGGGGGTCGTGCGCGCCCGGGGCGACCGGCGCTCGGGGCCCGGCCGGGTCGGCTCACCGCCGGGGGCGCCCCGCGCCCAGACGCCCGCGGGTGAGGGCCACGACGAGCAGCGCGGCCCCGGCGTAGGTGCCGAACAGGACGAGGTCCACGGTGTCCAGCAGCCCGGTGTGCACCGGCTCCGCGGCCAGCAGGACGAGGTGGTCCTGGGCCGGCGTGAAGCTCGCGTGCAGCAGCACGCACAGCAGCACGCTGCCCGTGCGGTTGTACAGCGGCGTGTAGAGGAACGCGAGGACGAACGGCACCGCGAAGCCCAGCGGCCCGTAGAGCGGGACGTGCCACACCCCCCACAGCAGACCGAGCAGCGCGGTCGCCCGGAGCGGGCCCAGCCGCTCCTGCAGCCGGGGCAGCGCGAAGCCGCGCCAGCCGGGCTCCTCCAGGCCGCCCCCGAGCACCGCCACGAAGGCGAAGGTCGCCAGGTAGGCGGGGGCCCGCTCGAGGGCCAGGGACCAGTCGACCTCCCGGCCCAGCGCCGCGAGCAGGGCGTTGACGACAGCGTACAGCAGCGCGGGCTGCCCCAGCGCCCAGGCCCACCAGCGGGCCGGGACCCGCCACCGCACGATCGCCCGGGCCCAGTCCCGCACCGGCTCCCCCGCCAGCCACGTGACGGCCCACGCCGCCACGAACGGGCCGAGGCCGCCGAGCAGGAGCAGCGGCGTGCCGCCCGCCCCGAGCAGCAGGGGCGCCCAGCACGTCCAGGACCACGCGTACGTCAGGACGAAGAAGGCCGGCAGCTGGTGCCGGGCGACCCGCCCCCGCAGGCCCGGCCCGGGCTGCTGTGCCCGTGCTCCGACGTCCGCCGTGCGGACCACCCCCCCCCGGGATCGCGGCGACCGGCTCCGCCCCCAGGGTAGGACGCCGGACGCGGC
>NZ_NSKF01000031.1:0-37137 GCF_002287015.1 Kocuria sp. WN036 | reverse complement strand
CCGGGCCCGCCGCCGGCGTCCCGCGCCGGGCGCGGCCCGGCGCCTCGCCGAGGCCGCCCTGTCCGCGGGTCGCGTGGCCGAGGCGGACCGGTTCCTCGCGCTGGTGCCGCCCGGCACCAGCGACCTCGCCGGCACGCGGGCCCGCCGCCACCGTTACGTCGGCCGGATCTCGGAGGCCGTGGTCGAGCTCCGGCGCGCCGTGGCCGCCGGGCGAGCCACGCCGGGGGAGCGCCGCCGGCTGCTCCACTACGAGGACGACCTGCGGCTGCTCTCCGGCTGGCGTCCCGCGCTCACCCCGGTGGTCGGCTACCGGCCGGAGGCCGCCTCCGTGCTGCACGTGCTGGCCGAGGCCCCGCCGCGCGCCCTGGGCCGCCGCGCGCCGCGCCACCACTCCCTGCTGTCAGCGACCGTGGCCCAGGGCTGGACCGTGACCGCGGTGACCCGCCCCGGTCCCGTGCCCGCCGACGGCCGGTCGCACGGGCCGGCGCCCGAGGTGCTCGACGGCGTCTCCTACCACCGGATCCTGCCCGCCCGCCGCGCGCTGCTGCCCACGGCACGACTGCAGCAGGAGGCGCAGGCCCTGCTCAAACTGGCCCTGCGCGCCCGGCCCGCCGTGCTGCACACGACGAGCCGTCCCGGCAACGGCCTCGTGACCCGCGCGGTGGCCGAGGCCCTGGGCATCCCGTGGGTCTACGAGGTGCGCGAGCTGCCTGCCGACCGGTGGGCGGCCTCCCGTCCCGCCGAGGCCGTCACGAGCGAGCGCCACCGGCTCGACTGCGCCCGGGAGGCCGAGGTCCTGGCCGCCGCGGCCGACGTGGTGACCACGAGCCGTGCGATGGGCGAGCGGGTGCGGGCGCTGACGCGGGCCCTGCCGGCCGGCCCGGTCCCGGTCCGCGTGGCGCCCCCCGCCGTGGACGGCCCCTACCTGGCGGATCCCCGTCCCCTGCGGGAGGCGCGCCGGGTGCTCGGGCTGCCGGAGACGGCCCGGGTGGTGGGCGCGGTCGCGGACCTGGTGGAGCACGAGGGCCTCGACGACCTCCTGCGCGCCGCGGCCCTCGTGCGCGCCGACGTGCCGGAGCTGCTCGTGGTGGTCGTGGGCGCGGGCCCGGCGCGGCGGGAGCTCGAGCGCCTGGCCGCGGAGCTCGGCCTGGGCGACCGGGTCCGCTTCACGGGGCGGGTCCCGGACGAGCAGGTCGTGCAGTACCACCAGGCGTTCGACGTGTTCGTGGTCGCCCGCAAGGACCGCCCGGTCACCCGGGCCGCGGCCCCGACCGAGTCCGTCGAGGCCCTGGCCACCGGGACCCCCGTGGTCGCCTCGCGGCTGCCGGTGCTCGCCGAGACCGTGGCCGACGGCATCACCGGGATGCTCACCCCGCCGGAGGAGCCCGAGACCCTCGCCACGGTCCTGCGGATGATGCTCGAGTGCCCCGCCGTGCGCCGCTGCCTCGGCGGCGAGGGCCGGCGCCGGGTCGTGCCGGGAGGGACGTGGCACGGCGTGGCCGCGGCGGCCACGGAGGCCTACGACCACGTCACCGGGCGCGCCGGGACCGAGGAGGCCTCGGCCTGAGCGCGGTGCGCTCTCAGAGCAGGCCGAGGCGAGCGAGGCGGCGGCGCGCGGCCGCCTCGCTCGGCCCCGTCTCCCCGAGGGCGCGGCCGACCACCGCCAGGGTGAGCCCGGCGGCGCTGCGGGTGGGCAGCGGCACGGGGCCCAGCCGCGGACGCTCGAGACCGAGCAGGTCCAGCCGGTCCCCGGGCAGCGAGTCCACGACGGCGGCGAACAGGGCCCGGTAGCCCGGCAGCAGCACGGGGTCCAGGGGCGGGCGGCGCAGGAACGCCACGACGTCGTCCACGCGCGGGCCTCCGGCGAGGCGGGGGCCGAAGGACCGGAGGCGCTCGTCCAGCTCGGCCTCGGAGCGCGGCGGCCGCTCCACGCCCATCAGCCGGCCCGCCACGGCCCACTCCCGCACGTAGGCGTCCGGCCCGCCCGGGATCGTCCCGCCCCACCGCTGGTGGGAACGCAGGAACGCGTCCGTGAACGCCAGGTGGACCCACTCGGCGAGCTCGGGGTCGTTCGCGCAGTACGGGCGCCGCACGCCGTCGGCCCCGGTGTAGGTGCCGCGCACGCCGTCGTGGATCCGGCGGACGTGCGCCGAGGCCCGGTGCGCGGCGGTGGTGTCCCCGTAGGTGACGGTGAAGATCCACCGGATGGTCCCGGCGAGGCGCCCCAGGGGGTCGCTCCGGTAGTCCGAGTGCTCGACGACGCCGGCCAGCGCCCCCGGGTGCAGGGCCTGGGTGAGCAGGGCGCGCACGCCCGCGGGGATGGTCGCCATCGACCCGTGCACGGCCCACACCGCCGAACCGGGCCGGAAGTGCCCGGCGTCCTGGCCGTCGGCCAGCGCCAGCTCCCACTCCGGCACGCGGTCCGCCTGTCCGGCGAAGGTCGTGCGCAGCCTGTCCTGCAGCGGCGCCATCAGTCCCACGTCGAGCCCCTTCCGTCCCGGTGACCGGTCGGGCCCATCATGGCCGCCGCCTCCGACATCCGCGGCGGCGCGCCGCGCAGGACCGCGCCCGGGTCCGCCACCGGGGCGGGGCCGCAGCGGGCAGGGCCGGGAGCTCAGGGCCGTTCGGAGCCCCCGGGGACCAGTCCGGCCAGGGGCCCGCCCCGGAGGAAGCGCACGAGGGCGGGGGAGCGGGTGACCACCGTCTCCTGGTAGCGGCCGGGCAGCTCGGGGTCCTTGCCGATGACCAGCTGCTCGACGTCGTCGTCCAGGAACATCGCCATGGTGCCCCGCAGCAGCTCCAGCACCGCGTCGTCGCCGAGCAGGTCGCGCACGGCGCCGGGCAGCCGGACGGTGCGCGCGCCGTCGAGGACCAGATCGGCGAAGTCGGGCGTGTCGCCCTCCGACCACCGGGCCGTGGACGCGGCGGCGACCGCCCCGACGGCCTCGACCGCGAGGGTCACGACGATGGTCGCCTCCGTCAGCGCCGTCCGGACGTCCTCCGCGCGGCCCCGCTCGCGGTTCCGCCGCCAGCGGCTCGGACGGGTGCGGTCGACCACCAGGTACTCCAGCTGCAGCCTGCCCCGGCAGTCCTCCAGGAAGGAGACGGTGACGGTCTCGGCGGGGCAGTCCTCCCGGACGGCGGCGTAGGCCCGGCGCAGCAGGTCCTGCAGGTCGGTGGAGCCGCGGCCGAGCGTGCGCGCCGAGAGGCGCACGGGCCGGCCGTGCTCGTCGAGGCAGCGCACCGTGATCGGGACGCGTGCCACCGTGGTGTCGAGGGGGGAGTCCACGCTGACGTCAGGCCTTCCTGTGCGGTCGGGGAGAGGTCATCAGTCTAGATGCGCAGTCATGATCTGCCCGCGCCCGACCCGTCGCCCGTTGTGGGGACAATCGTGCCCTCACCAGCGGCGACGGCCGGGCCGGAGGCGTTTCCGCGGTCCGGCCCGGCCGTCCCTCCGTGCGCAGGGCCGATCAGGGCCAGGAGCCCTCCTCGGCGTGGGCGACGAACAGCTCGCGGATCTCGCACCCGCGGGGCTGGCCGAGGGCGAACAGGACGGCGTTCGCGACGTTCTCCGGATCGTTGAGCTGGGAGTCGTCCTGCGGCTTGTACTGCTCGTCCCGGTCGTCGAAGAAGCGTGTCTTCATGCCGCCCGGGATGAGCTGGGTGACGCCGACCTCGCCCTTGAGCTCCGCGGCGAGGGCCTGGGTGAAGCCCAGCACCCCGAACTTGGAGGCGCAGTACGCCGTCGCGTCCGAGACGCCCTTCAGCGCCAGGGTGGAGGCCACGGTGACGACCCGCCCCCGGGACTCCCGCAGGGCGGGCAGCGCCGCACGCACCGTGGACACGGTGCCGAACAGGTTGACCTGCACGACCTTCTCCCACTCGGTGCTCGCCACGTCCTCGAGCCGGCCGCAGCGGTCGATGCCGGCCGCGGTGACGACCGCGTCCAGACCGCCGGCGTCCGTCACGGCCCGGCGCACCGCCTCGGTCACCGCGGCGGTGTCCGCCACGTCGACTTCGTAGGCGGTGACGCCGGTGAGCGTGCTGATGTCCCGGTCCAGGACGATGGGGGTGCCGCCGTTGTCGCGGACCGCCTCCGCCACGGCGGCGCCGAGCCCGGAGGCACCGCCGGTGATCAGCACCCGGCCGGGATTGGTTGGCTGGAGACTCATGCAACTTCCTCTCTGCTGGACACGGCCGCGCCCACGGCCGGTGCCGCGGGCGGGCGTGCTGCTCCTCGTCGGAACAGGGGGCAGGCGCCGCGGGTGCGGCGGCCTGGCCCTGCTACCGTAGCCGCTCCCGAGCCGTTCATCAGTATGCTCATCAGGACAGCCCCCGGGGTGTCCGCACCCGCACGGCCGGAGGACGCCCGCCCGCACGGAGAAGGAGTTCCATGACCACCGCAGCACCCGCCACCGCCCCGACGACCGAGCTGACCGTGCAGGATCCGCGGGACGGGTCCACGGTCGGCACCCTGGCCGCCGCCACGGAGGAGGAGGTGCGGGCCGCGGTCGAGACCGCCCGCGCCGCCGCCCGGGACTGGGCCCGGACCGCCCCCGAGGAGCGCGGGAAGGCCCTGCGCGCGGCCGCCGACCGCCTGGCCGCCCACGCCCAGGAGCTCGCCGCGCTCAACGCCCGCGAGACCGGCAAGCCCGTCGAGGAGTCCCTGGGCGGGGTCATGGCAGGGGTCGGCACACTCCACCAGTACGCCGAGCTCGGCCCGGTGCACCGGGGCCACAGCCTGCGCGGCAGCGTGCTCGCGGCCGACTACACGGTCGCGGAGCCGCGCGGCGTCGTCGTCGCCCTCACCCCCTGGAACGACCCCGTGGCCGTGGCCGCGGGCCTGCTGGGCGCGGCGATCGTCACCGGCAACACCGTGGTGCACAAGCCGAGCGAACGGTGCCCCCACCTCGGAGCCCGCCTCGGGGAGATCCTCGCCGGGGTCCTGCCGGCCGGCGTGCTCGGCACCGTCACCGGCGGCGCCGCCGTGGGGCAGCTGCTCACGGCGCTGCCCGGCGTCGACGTCCTCGCCCACGTCGGCTCCACCGCCACGGGGGAGGCCATCGCCCGCGCGGCGGTCGGCACCGGCGCCCACGTGGTCCGGGAGAACGGCGGCAACGACGCCCTGGTGGTCGACGACGACGTCGACCCCGTCTGGGCCGCCGGGCAGGCCGCCCTCGGCGCGTTCGCGAACTCGGGCCAGATCTGCGTGGCGGTCGAGCGGATCTACGTCCACCGCGGCGTCGCCGAGCCGTTCCTCGAGGCGCTCGCCGAGGAGGCGCGCCGGCGCAACACCGACGGCACGCTGGCGCCGCTGGTCGACGAGCGGCTGCGCGAGGAGGTCCACCGCCAGGTCGCCGAGAGCGTCGCCCAGGGGGCGGTCGTGCTCGAGGGCGCCCAGGTCCCGGAGGGCCCCGGCGCGTTCTACCCGGCCACCGTGCTGCGCGGGTGCACCCCCGCGATGACCGTGATGACCGAGGAGACGTTCGGGCCCGTGGCGCCGGTCCAGGTCGTCGACAGCTTCGACGAGGGGCTCCGGCTGGCCGCCGCCGACCGCTACGGGCTGGCCGCCACCGTGCTCACCGGCCGGATCGCCCACGCCCAGCGCGCCGTGGCCGAGCTGCCCGTGGGCACGCTCAAGGTCAACAACGTCTTCGGCGGCGCCCCGGGCGGTGCGGCGCAGCCGCGGCGGGCGTCCGGCGCGGGCTTCGGCTACGGCCCCGAGCTCCTCGACGAGATGACCCAGGTGAAGGTCGTGCACCTGGAGATGCCGCCCGCGGCCGGCTGAGCACTGGCCGCGGCCCCCGTGGGCCCGGGCCGCGGAACCCGGGTCCTCACCGCCGGCGCCGTGGCTCGAGCAGCCCCCGGACCCGGTCCGAGGGCTGCTCGCCCAGCTCCGCCGCGAGGGCCGAGCGGTACTCCTGGAAAGCCCGCCGGGCCTCGGCCTCGTTGCCGAGAGCGAGGTGGGCGCGGAGCAGCAGGCGCACGGCGCTCTCGCGCAGGGGAGCGGCGTCTCGGACCGTCCGGGCCAGCGCGAGGGCGTGGTGGACCTCCCCGCGGACCAGGCAGAGCTCGGCCCGCTCCTCCACGGCGTTGACGTAGAGCTCCTGCAGCCGGGCCTGCTCCTCGACCACCCAGTCGTCGTACCAGCCCGGCAGCAGCGCCACCCGGGGGCGGTCCAGCACCCAGGCGTCGTCCCGCTCGGCGGACCAGGACGCCACCGGGCGCACGACCAGCTCGAGCAGACGGTGCAGGTCCACGTCCACCGCCCCGGAGAGCGCGAGGTCGCCGCCGCGGCCCGTGAGGGCCCCCGGCACGCGCCGGGACAGGGTGAAGACGGCCGCGCGCAGGCTGCCGAGCGCGTGGTCCTCCGGGCACTCCGGCCACAGCAGGCCGGCGAGGTAGTGCCGGGACCGGGGGCCGTGGACCGCCAGCGCCGCCAGGAGCCGCTGCTGCCGCGCCCCGGTGTGCACCGGGGCGCCCTGCACGGCGAGGTCCCAGCTCCCCAGCAGGCGCAGCGTGATCGGCCTCCGCTCGCCCATGATCCCGCTCCCCCCGGCTGACCAGGCACAACGTCCGCGCCCGGGTTCCACCGCCATGCTCTGCCGCGGGGTGGGGGAAGTCAACGGGATGTCGTGCCCCGCCGCGAGTGCGTCCGTGCCGGGTCCCTGCCGGGTCCCCGCGCGGCGGGGGTCCGGGGCGGAGGCCGGGCGGGCCGCCCCGCCGGGGCTCAGAAGCGGCGGCGGACCCGGATGGTGTTGGCCAGGCGCCGGACCTTGGGCACGTTGGTGGAGAGCACGAGATAGCCGGTGAGCGTGCCCACAGTGGTCGCGCCGCCCGCGATCAGGGGGGTGTGGAACTTCCGCCACCGCTCCGGGTCGGACGCCAGGATGTGGGCCATGCCGTTGATGGACGCGGCGATCACCACGCCGGCCACCACCTGGTGGCCGATCTTCTCGCCGCGCTTGAGCAGCGGCTCGAACTCGTCGGCGCGCAGGTGGACGTCGAAGCCGCCGCGCTCCAGCACCACGATGAGCCGCCGGAGGTACTCGGGGGCCTCCACGCCCATCTGCACCGCGTCCTGCAGGATGTCGCGCACCCGCTTGGCCAGGATCTCGGGGGAGAGCCGGTGCAGCACGAACCGCTGGGCGTACGGGGCGAGGACCGAGACGAGGTCGAACTCCGGGTCCAGGCCGGTGCCCACGGACTCCGCCGTGACGAGCATCCGCAGGAACAGGGCGGACTCGCGCGGCAGGTGCATCCGGTAGCGGCGCAGCATCCCGATGAGGTCGCCCATCAGGTGGCCCACCCGCACCTCGTGCAGGGGCTTGTTCGCGTAGCGGCGCAGCAGGATCGCCACGTCCCGCTCGAGGTCCTTCTTGTTGACGTCCAGCTCCTGCGAGGTCAGCCCCAGCAGCCCCGCGGCGACCCGCCGCGGGTTCTCCTGCACCACGCCGAGCATCAGGGTCACCAGGTGGTCCCGGAACTCGTCGGTGAGGGTGCCCATCATCCCGAAGTCGATGATCCCGATCCGCCCGCCGGTCTCCACGAAGAGGTTCCCGGGGTGCGGGTCCGCGTGGAAGAAGCCGTGCTCGAAGATCATCCGGCAGATGGCCTCGGTCGAGTCCACGGCCAGCAGGTGCCGGTCGAGCCCGGCGGCCTCGAGGGCGGGGTAGTCGTTGATCTTGATCCCGCGGATCCGCTCCATCGTGAGGATCCGGGAGGTCGAGGCCTCCCAGAAGATCTCCGGGACGTGCACCCGGGGGTCGCCCCTGAAGTTCTCGGCCATCCGCTGGGCGTTGCGGGCCTCCGTGAGGTAGTCCAGCTCGTCCCGCAGGGACTGGGCGAACTCGTCCGCCAGACCCACGAGGTCGAAGTGCTGCACCGCCGGCCAGTAGGTGGACAGCAGCTTGGCCAGCTCCGCGAGGATCTCGAGGTCGCGGTTGACCTCCTCGACGACGCCGGGGCGGCGCACCTTCACGACGACGTCCACCCCCTTGTAGACGGCCGCGTGCGCCTGGCCGATCGAGCCCGTGGCGAGCGGCACGGGGTCGATCTCGGCGAGGATCTCCTCGGCGGCGGAGTCGGGCTCCGACTCGATCATCGCCCGGATCCGCTCCGGCGGCACCGGGGGCGTGCTGTCCTGCAGCCGGGTCAGCTCCTGCACGTACCGCGGCGGCAGCAGGTCCGGCCGGGTCGAGACCACCTGGCCGAGCTTCACGAACGTGGGACCGAGCTCCTCGAGGGCCTGCCGCAGGTGGACCGGCTGGCTGTAGAGCTTGTCGGGGTCGATGAGCCGGACCCGGGCCAGCGGTGCGCGCCACTCCTCCTTGATCCCGCCGAGGGCGAAGCCGAAGCCGTGCTTCGAGAGGACCTCGAGGATCTGGAGGAAGCGTTCCCGGCGGCTGATCATCGGCGGGCCGCTCCGGTGCTCATCCGGGCGAGGTAGAAGGACATGAAGCCGGTCGCGACGGCCACGATGAAGCACAGCGCGCTCACCAGCGGTTCGATGCCGAGGAAGACCACGCCCACCCCGCCCAGCAGCACGGTCATGGCCAGCAGCGTCCACACGGCCACGTGCACCCGGCCGAGCACGCCGGTCCCCGGGCCGGCGGAGGAGCGCTGGGCGGACACGTCGTCGTCGTGCCCGGCGCGCTCCGCGCCCCCGGACCCCGCCGCGGACACGGCCAGGCCCTTGCGCCACTTCTTCGCGTTGCGCGAGCGGTCGGCCTCGGCCGGGACGTAGGCGTCCGGGACGGCGAAGCTGCCGCCGGGCGGCAGGAGCTCGGGGACGTCGTTGGGCAGCTGCTCGAACCACTCCGCGGGGATGTCCTCCGGACGCGCGGCCTGGAGGGTCATCGAGACCTCGAAGGCCGAGCCGCGGATGGTGCCCCACACCGCGGTGAGCTTCTCCTGCTGGAAGGCGTGGTCGATGATCGGGATGAACTGCTGGGACATCTGGGTGGAGAGCCGGCCCACCTGGCGGCGCTCGTAGAGCACGTCGACGATGTCCAGGGTCTGCCCGTGGTGGTTGCGGACCTTGTTCGTCTCCAGGGTCAGCATCACGCGGCCCTCCCCGGACGGGGGGATGACGCTGTGCAGGTACTCGGCGAACTCCTGCTCGTCCAGGACCTTGATCGACGGGCCCTGCGGCAGCACCGCGGCCTGCGCCGGGGGCGTGTTGAGCGGGAACAGCAGGTCCGGGGCCGCGATCGACAGCCGCGCCGCGGCGTCGACCTCCGCCTGCCCGTCCTGGCGCAGGACCGTGGCCTCCAGCTTCAGCGGCGCCACCGGCGTGTAGCCGGACGCGATGACCCGCGCGAGGTAGGGCCAGTACCGCTGCGCGTCCTGCTGGGCGAGGTGGCCGATCTTGTTGGGCCCGATCCGCACCGAGACGGTGTGGGGGTCGAAGGGGTTGTCCGGCTCCGGGACCAGCGCCGCGTTGCCCGTCCAGGTGCGCAGCTTGCCGAAGGCCAGACCGCCGAACACCCGCATGATCTCGGTGTCGTAGAAGTTCTCCGTGACGATCTCCAGAGAGCCGCGGTCGTTGAGCGCGTAGTCGGTCATGGTCTCCCTCGATGGAGCTGGGGCATCAAGTCGTCAATAGCTTCTCACGATTCCCGTGACGCCCGGTCCACCGCCGGGCCCGTACGGTGTCCGCGCTGACTGGTGCAATGATGGCCGATCAGGACACCGGGCGGGCCCCGGTGACGCCCCGGGACGAGAGCCGGACCGGGACCCCCGAAGGAGGCGCGCGGATGCCCCAGGGCCAGGACCTCCCGCCCGAGCCGGACCGCCCGGCGGTGGACGTCGACGTGCTGCGCACGCTCTTCCTCAGCCCCGGCGACTGGATCCACCGGCGCGTGGAGTCCGTGCTGATGAGCCCCGACGGGGTCACCCGCCGGAAGGTCTCCCTCGACGTCGACCTCGCCGCGCGCGCCCCGTGGCCGGCCGACGCCGCCGGCCGGCTGCTGGTGCCCGTGACCATCCAGGCCAAGCAGCCCCTGCGCAACTTCGACGCCGTCTGCCAGGGCGACCCCGTCCCGGTCCTCAGCACCGAGGACAACGGGGCGCTCGCCGAGCTGCTGCTGCGCGGACTGATCCCGGAGCAGCTGCCGCTGGCCGAGGCGGCCGTCCTGGCGGACGACCACGTCCCCGCGATCGTGCACGCCCCCGAGCTGCTCGTGGAGGACGCCCTCGACGGGTTCTGGGCCTACTGCGAGCACCTGCGCGCCGTCGTCCAGGAGCTCGTCGACCGGGGGCGGCTGCCGGCGGAGGACGCCGAGCACTGGGAGGCCGACCTCGCCCTGTTCACCACCGTGGCCGACCAGCTGGCCCGCGGCTTCCTGCTGACCTTCGCGCTGCCCGCCGAGTTCGCGGGGCGCCGGCTCGTGCTCAAGTACTCGATGGACGAGCAGTACGCCGCCGGCCGGCGGCCGCGCGCTCGGGACCGGCTGCGGCACTGCTGGATGCCCTGGGTGGGCCGGGTCGGCCTGCACGACCTCGCGTCCTGCCGCAGCTTCCACCTGGAGCTGACGGTGCCCCCGGAGGTCCGGCTGCACGAGTTCACGGTCCTCTCGCACGAGGGCGGGCGCCCCGGCGGGCCGGGCGGCTCGCACCGGGCGGTGGACCGGGTGCTCGCCGAGGACCGCGCCGTGCGGCGGTGGCCCGGGGCGGTGCGCGGCCACCTGGCGCTGCGGCCCACGTCCCGGTTCGACGACGCCGTCTGCGAGATGGTGATCCTGCCGGCCCGGCAGGGGATCACGGCGTTCGCCTCCGTGGCGGTCAGCCTCATCACCGCGGTCCTGCTGCTCGTGGGGCTCGTCGCCACCGTGCGGGAGCACGTCCTGGGGCCGGGCTGGCAGGTGCCCTCCGCGGCGGCCTCGATCGTGATGTCCGTGGTGGCGGTGCTGCTGTCCTGGATCAACCGGCAGCCCGAGCACGACATCTCCGTGCGCGTGATGCGCCCCCTGCGCTACGCGCTGAACCTGGAGGCCCTGGTCATGCTGATGCTCGCCGGCGCGGCCTCCGTCCCCTTCACCCCGGTGGCGGCCGCGGCGTACTGGTCGGTGCTCGTGCTGCTGCACGTGCTGTCCCTCGTGCTCGTGGCGCGCACCTGGTGGGTGCGGCGGTCCGTGGACCGGGGCTGGTTCACGTCCCGGGCGCGGCGGCACGGCCGATGACCGGCGGCGCTCTGTTCAGTGGGGCGGCGGCCTCCTACACTGGAGGTGTCACGGAAAGGATCCACCATGGCCTATGACGCCCGGACCGGTCCGCAGGCGCCCCAGCCGCGCCGCGAGCACCGCAACGACTCCAAGGTGAACCTGCTGCAGCTGGGCAACTCGTCGATGTCGCTCGGCCAGAGCCTCGACCGGCGGGTCTTCAAGTCCAACGAGGACGCCCAGCGCGCCGTCGACCGCGTGCTGCGCCGCTCGGGGCGCCCCGCCACCTGAGCCCGCGCCGCCCGGAACCGCCGGGTCCCCCGGACCGTCGCAGTCCCCCCGGTGCGCACCGGGGGGACTGCTGTTGCCCGGAGGACCCGGGGCCGGCCTCGGCGTGCGGGGGTCAGGGGCGCGCCGCCGCCTGCGCCCGCAGCGCCCGCAGCAGGTGGTCCCGCTCCTCGACCAGGATCCGGCGCAGGGCGGCGGGCGCCCCGGCGTGGTTGCTCAGCCACAGCTCCGTGCGGGCGAGCACCGGGTGGTGCTCGGGGTCGTGCCCCGGCTCGAGATCGGCGCCGGCGGGGTAGAGCCCCTGCACGATGCGGGTGGCCATCCCGATGGACCGGCGCGCCCACACCTCCTCCAGCATGGCGAAGTACCGCTCCCGGTACGGCTCCACCAGCTCCGCCGGGCCCAGCTGGAAGCCGGCGACCGTGGCGCTCAGCAGGTCGTTGGACAGCTCGTCACCGGTGATCGCGTCCCAGGCCTCCGCCTTGGCCCGGGGGAGCGGGCGGGCGGCGCGGGCCCGGGCCCAGCCGACCTGCCCGGTGCGGGTCCGGTCGGCGGCGCGCTCCCGTTCCAGGGCGGCGTCCAGGACGGGGTCCTCGCCGTGGCCGGTGGCCGCGAGCGCCGTCCACAGCGCCCAGCGCAGGTCCGAGCCCAGCCGCAGCCCGGGCAGCGCGTCCCGCCCGCCCAGGAGGTCGCGCAACCATCCGGCGTGGCTGCCGTCGCGCCGGGCCGTGCGGGCGGTGAGCCGGGCGAGGGCCAGCTGCCGGTCGCTGCCCGGATCCGCCCGGCGCAGCTCCCGGACGGCGGCGTCGAGCAGCCGGCCCCGAAGCCGGGCCCGCCGGGCGGTCGGGGTGAAGCGCTCGACGGCCTCCACGGCGTGGTCCACGGCGGTGGAGAACATTCCGGTCTGCGGCTCGGCGAAGCCGTGGTCCAGGACGGCGCCCACCCAGTCCCCGGGGTCGAGCTCGGCGTCCCGGGTGGCGTTCCACAGCCCCGACCACAGCTGGGCGCGGGCCATGTCGTCCTCCACGGAGGACAGGGAGCTCAGGGCCGTGGTGAGCGAGAGCGGGTCCAGGCGGGTCTTGGCGTAGGTGAGGTCCTCGTCGTTGACCACCAGCAGCGGCGCGGTCGAGCCCACGAGCTCGGGGACCTCCACGGAGGACTCGGCGGGCAGGTCCACGCTGACCGTGCCGGTGCGCACCAGGACGTCCCCGGGACCGCGCTCGTAGCCGCCGAGCAGCAGCCGGTGCGGGCGCAGCACCCCGGCGCCGGGGTCCTGGAGCAGCGCCGCGAAGGTGACGGTGCCGTCGTCGTCCCGGGCGAGGTCCAGGGCCAGCGAGGTGACGCCGGAGGTGCCCAGCCAGGACTCCGCCCAGCCGCGCACGTCCCGCCCGGAGGCCTCCTCGAGCACGGCCAGGAAGTCCTCCAGGGTGGTGGACCCGTAGGCGTGGCGGCGGAAGTAGGCGCGGCACGCGTCGACGAACGGGCCGTAGCCCACGAACGCCACGAGCTGCTTGAGCACCGCGGCGCCCTTGGCGTAGGTGATGCCGTCGAAGTTCTGCCGGGCGGCCTCGAGGTCGTGGATGTCGGCGACCACCGGGTGCGTGGTGGGCAGCTGGTCCTGCCGGTAGGCCCAGGCCTTCCGGCGGTCCGCGAACGCGATCCACGCCTCCTCGAAATCCGTGGCCTGCACCGACGCGTGCGCCCCCATGAACTCGGCGAAGGACTCCTTGAGCCACAGGTCGTCCCACCACGTCATGGTGACGAGGTCCCCGAACCACATGTGGGACATCTCGTGCATGAGGGTGTTCGCCCGCCCCTGGTACTGGGCGCGGGTGGCCCCGTCCGGGAACAGGTACTCCTCGGTGAAGGTCACCAGCCCGGGGTTCTCCATGGCACCCAGGTTGTACTCGGGCACGAACGCCTGCTCGTACTTCCCGAACGGGTACGGGTAGCCGAACAGCTCGGTGAAGAACGTCAGTCCCTGCCGGGTGAGGTCGAACAGCTCGCGGGCGCCGGTGGCCGCGTCGAGGTGCTCGGCCAGCGAGGCGCGGCAGTACAGGGCCAGCGGCACGGACATGCGGCTGCCGTCCTCGAAGGAGTGCCGCCACTCGCCCGCCACCCGGTGGTACGGGCCCGCCAGCACCGTGGTGATGTACGTGGAGATCCGCTCCGTGGGGGCGAACTCGTGGCGCACCGCCCCGGGCCGCTCGGCCTCCGGGGCGGGGGACGCCGCCATGCGCACCCCGTTGGAGGAGACCTGCCAGCCGTCCGGGGCCAGGACCGTGAACCGGAAGGACGCCTTGAGGTCCGGCTGCTCGAAGTTCGCGAAGACCCGGCGGGCGTCCGCCGGCTCGTACTGGGTGTACAGGTAGACCCGGCCGTCGGCCGGGTCCACGAACCGGTGCATCCCCTCCCCGGAGCGGGAGTACAGCCCCCGCCCGGCCACCGTGACCTCGTTGGCCGCCTCGAGGGACGGCAGCCGGATCCGGGCGCCCTCCACGACGTCGTCCGGGTCCAGCTCCCGGCCGTTGACCGTCACCGACTCCACGGAGCGGCCGATGAAGTCCAGGAACGTCTGGGCGCCCTCCTCCGCGGCGAAGCGCACCGTGGTCACGGACCGGAACGAGTCCGCCTCCGGGTCCGGCGCGGTGGACAGGTCCAGCAGGACGTCGTAGCTCTCCACGGCGACGAGCTCGGAACGGTCGGCGGTCTCGCGGCGGGTCAGGTTGTCGTTGCGCACCGTGCCATTGAACCACCCGGGCCGGTCCGCCCGCCGGGCCCTGCCGTGCCGGGCCGCGGACAACCCGGGTCTGGACGGCCGGGCCCCGGGCGGCCGTAGGCTGGGGCGCAGACCCGCCCGCCCGCACCAGGAGGACACCATGGCCGACCAGGACCGCCGGACGGTGATCGCCGGCGCGCTGCTGGGGGCGGGCATCGCCGCCTCCGTGGTGGACCTCGCCGTCTTCCACCTGCTCCTGCACTGGCACCACTTCTACGACCTCTCCACCACCGGTGTCGCCCTCGCCTCGGACGGGCTCTTCCACGCCTTCGGCTGGTTCGTCACCGTGGGCTCCCTCTTCCTGCTGGCCGACATCCGCCGCCGCGGCGCCATGTCCTGGGGCCGCTGGACCGGGGGGCTGCTAGCGGGCCTCGGCGCGTTCCAGCTCGTCGACGGCGTGGTCCTGCACAAGGTGCTCAGGATCCACCAGATCCGCTACGACGTGGACCTGCTGGTCTACGACACCACCTGGATCGGCACGGCCGTGCTCGCGCTCGCCGCGGGACTCCTGCTCCTGCGCCTGACCCGACCGCACCGGACCGCCCGCCCGCGCCGATGACGCACGACCACGGGAGCCCCGGCTGGGCGCTCTTCGACGCGACCGTGCTCGCCCTGCTCGTCCTGGCCGCCGCCGGCTGGGCCGCGGGGCTGTGGGCGGCACGGCACCGCGGCCCGTGGCCGGCGCACCGGACGGTGCTGTGGTGCGCGGGACTGCTGTGCGCCGGCACGGCGCTGGTCGGGCCCCTGGCCGGGGCCGCCCGCGCCGGCTTCACCGCCCACATGGCCGGACACCTGCTGCTGGGGATGGCCGCCCCGCTGCTGCTGGTGCTCGCCGCCCCCGTGACCCTGGCGCTGCGCGCGCTGCCCGTGGCCCGCGCCCGCGCCCTGTCCCGGCTCCTGCGCACGCCGCCCGTCCGGGCGGTGACCCGTCCGGTGGTGGCCGGGACGCTCAACGCGGGCGGCCTGTGGGTGCTCTACACCACCGGGCTGTACGGCACGATGCACGCCTCCGTGGCCGTGCACGCGGCGGTGCACCTCCACGTCCTCCTCGCGGGCTGCGTCTTCACCGCCGCCGTGGTCGGGGTGGACCCGGACCCGCACCGGGGCTCCTTCCGCGTGCGGGCGGCGGTCCTGGTCGGCTTCGTGGCGGTCCACTCGGCGCTCGCCAAGCACCTGTACGGGCACCCCCCGGACGGGGTCGGGGCGTCGGACGCCCGCACGGGGGCGCAGCTCATGTACTACGGCGGGGACGTGGTGGACGTGGCCCTGATCGTCGTGCTCTTCGCCCAGCGGTACGCCGCCGGGCGGCCCCGCGTCCGGGCGGCCCGGTCCGTCGCCTGAGAACCGCTCACGCCCCGGGGGCCGCGTCCCGGCGGGCCTCGAGCTCCGCCACGAGCTCCTCGTGGCGGTCCTGGGTGACGGGGTGGGGGCCGTCGGTGTTCACCAGGTACTCGTGCTCGAGCTGGCAGACCACCCGGCTGTGCAGGACCTGCAGCTCCACGAGGGGGAGCGCGGAGAGCTCGGCGGGGAAGTCGCAGTCCGGGCTCAGGCACGTGTCGCAGTCCTGGGTGCCCCCGGCGCCGGTGCCGGCCGGCGACGTGGCGACGTCGACGCCGCTCACGCCGCCACCCCGCCCGGCTCGGCGCCGTTCCAGCGCGCGGGTGCCGGCGCGGGCGCACCGGCCGGGGGGCGGGCCGCCTCGGCGAGGCCGAACGGCGCGGGCCGGGTGAGCACCCGGACGGCGCCACCGGAGTCGGGGTGGGGGTCGTGGTCGAGGGACCACCGCAGCAGGTCCAGACCGCCCGGGTCCACGTGCTGGGCGCCCGTGAGGTCCACGACGACGGCCGCACCGGGCACCAGGGTGCGGGCGCGGGCCACGAGGGGGGTGAGGATGCGGTGGTTGCGCTCGGTGAGATCGCCGGTGACCACCAGGTGCACGCACCGGGTGTCCAGCTCGATCTGCACGACGACGGACAGGGAGTGGTCCATGGAGGGGTCCTTCCACGACAGGACGTCACGGCCGGCTGCTCGACCCGTGCCATCGAGCCTAGACGCCCGTGACCTGCGTCACCAGTTGTTGCGCCGACTCGTTATGGGACGTGACAGTGCTGCTGGTCCGCCCGCCGAGCGGCCGGGGCGACGCCCGGGGGCCGACACGAGATGTATATCAGCCGCCTGATCGTTTTGTGCCATACTCCGGTTCATGAACTACCTGGGCATCAACGCGATTTTTCATGACCCCGCGGCGGCTCTCGTCGTGGACGGCAGAGTGGTGGCGGCGGCGGAGGAGGAGCGCTTCTCCCGCCGCAAGCACGGCAAGCGCCCCGTGCCGTTCTCGGCGTGGGAGCTGCCCGAGCAGGCCATGCGCTGGTGCCTCGCCGAGGCCGGGCTCACGCCCGCCGACCTGGACGCCGTCGGCTACTCCTTCGACCCTGCCATCGCCGCCGAGATGCCGGACGACCCGTACGACCCGGTGCGCGTGGACTACGCCCGGCGCGCCGCCGGGTTCCTGGCCGAGGCGCTGCCGGGCCTGGACCGCGACAAGGTCCGGTTCGTGGAGCACCACGTGGCCCACGCCGCCTCCGCCGGGCTCGCCGCCCCCACGCGCACGAGCAGCGTCCTGGTGGTCGACGGCCGCGGCGAGGCGCACTCGCACCTGGCCGGCCGCTACCGGGACGGGGAGCTGGAGATCCTGCACCGCCAGGCCCTGCCCGAGTCCCTCGGCCTGCTCTACGAGTCCCTCACCGACCACCTGGGCTTCCTGCGCTCGAGCGACGAGTTCAAGGTCATGGCGCTCGCCTCCTACGGAGAGCCCCGCTTCCTGCCCGAGCTGCGCGAGATCGTCCGTGCCACGGGCGACGGCGGCTTCCGTGCCCAGGCCCCCGACTGGACCCGCTTCGCGCCCCGCCGGATCGACGACGGCACCTGGGGCGGCGACCACGCCGACCTCGCCGCCTCGGTCCAGGCCGTGGTCGAGGAGGTCCTGGTGGACCTCGCCACCTGGCTGCACGGGCAGACCGGGGACACGGTGCTCACCATGGCCGGCGGCACAGCCCTGAACTGCGTGGCCAACTCCCGGATCTGGCGCGAGACGCCCTTCGAGGAGGTCTGGGTCCAGCCCGCCTCCGGGGACTCCGGGACCGCCCTCGGCGCCGCCCTGCACCTGGCCCAGGAGGCCGGGGACCTCGGCGCGCCCCAGCCCACCGCGGCCCTCGGGCGCAGCTGGTCCGGCGAGGAGCTCGCGCAGTGGCTGAGCACCGCCCAGGTGCCCTTCACCACCCCGGAGGACCTCGCCGGCGAGGTCGCCGACATCCTCGCCGGCAACGGCGTGATCGCCTGGTTCGAGGGCCGCAGCGAGTTCGGGCCCCGGGCGCTGGGCCGCCGGTCCCTCCTGGCGAACCCGATCCACCCCGACAACCTCGAACGGCTCAACGACGTCAAGGGCCGCGAGCAGTTCCGGCCGGTGGCGCCCATGGTCCTCGAGGAGCGCGCCGCGGAGATCTTCGGCGGCGGGCCGCTGCCCAGCCCCTTCATGCTCTTCGTGCACGACGTGGCCCCCGAGTGGCGCGAGCGGATCCCCACGGTCACCCACGTGGACGGCACCGCCCGGATCCAGACGATCACCGACGAGGACAACGCCGGGATCGCCGCGCTGCTGCGGGCCTTCGACGAGCGCACGGGCGTGCCCGTCGTCGTCAACACCTCGCTCAACACCGCCGGCCGGCCCATGGTCGACGACCCGCGCGACGCCCTCGAGCTCTTCGGCTCCGCCCCGGTGGCCGCGCTCGTGCTCGGTCCGCACCTGGTCCGCCGCGCCGCCTTCTTCGAGGGGGCCGAGTGACGGCCGCGCCCACGACCTACGCCGTGGTCGTCCCCTCGATGGGACGGCCGAGCCTGCAGTGGCTGCTGGACACCCTCGCCGCCCAGGACGTCGACGCGGACCACCCGGGACCGCTCGAGGTCGTGGTGGTGGACGACCGGCCCGGCGACGTGGAGCCGCTGCGGCCCAGCGTGCCCGGCACCGTGGCCTGGACCGTGCGCACCGTCCGCGGCCACGGACGGGGCCCGGCCGCCGCGCGCAACCGCGGCTGGCGGGTCGCCCGCCGCTCGGGGGCGCAGTGGGTCGCCTTCCTCGACGACGACGTGGAGCTGCCGGCCGGCTGGGCGCAGCGCCTGGCCGAGGACCTCGCCGCGTGCGGCCCGGAGGTCGGCGCGACCCAGGGCCGGATCGACGTCCCCCTCCCGGGCTCCCGCCGGCCCACCGACTGGGAGCGCAACACCGCGTCCCTGCAGGACGCCGACTGGGCGACCGCGGACATGGCCTACCGCACGATTGCGCTCGAGGCCGTCTCCGGCTTCGACGAGCGCTTTCCCCGGGCCTACCGGGAGGACGCCGACCTCGCGCTGCGCGTGCGCCGGGCCGGGTGGCAGCTGGTGCGCGGGCAGCGCCGGATCACCCACCCCGTGCGTCCCGCCGACGACCTCGTGAGCCTGCGCGTGCAGGCCGGCAACGCCGACGACGCCCTGATGCGCCGCCTGCACGGACCCGACTGGCGCCGTGCGGCCGAGGCACCCCCCGGGGGCTTCCGCTGGCACGCCGCGACGGTCGCCGCCCTGGGCGCCACGGGCGCGGGCGCCGGCGCGGCGCTCACCGCCACCGCCCTGGGCCACCGGCCCGCCCGGCGCTCCGCCCTGGCCGCGGCCGGCGCCGGCGCCGCGGCGTGGGGCTGGCTGACCGGCCGGTTCGTGCTGCTGCGCACGGTCCCGGGGCCACGCCCCGGCGACCCCGAGTTCCTGCCCGAGCTCAGCCGCATGGTCCGCACCAGCGTCACGATCCCCGTGGCCGCCGTGCGGCACAAGGCGCGTGGCTGGTGGCGGAACCGGGGGACCGGACCCTGGCCCGTCCCGGTGCGAGCCGTGCTCTTCGACCGGGACGGCACCCTGGTCCACGACGTGCCCTACAACGGCGACCCGGACGCGGTCGAGCTGGTCCCCGGGGCCCGGGAGGCGGTCGACGCCGTGCGCGCGGCCGGGCTGCGGGTGGGCGTGGTGTCCAACCAGTCCGGCATCGGCCGCGGCCTGCTGACCCGCGAGCAGGTCGACGCCGTCAACGCCCGCGTGGCCGAGCTGCTCGGCCCCTTCGACACCTGGCAGCTGTGCCCGCACGCCCCCGAGCAGGACTGCGCGTGCCGCAAGCCTCGGCCCGGCATGGTGCTGGCCGCGGCCGCGGAGCTGGGCGTGGACCCCTCCGAGTGCGTGCTCGTCGGCGACATCGGCGCGGACGTCGAGGCCGCCCAGGCCGCCGGCGCGCGCAGCGTCCTGGTCCCCACCCCGGTGACCCGCGAGGAGGAGGTGGCGGCCGCCCCGGTGGTCGCCCGGACCCTGCGCGAGGCCGTCGCCGCCGTCCTGGCCCCCGCGGCGGACGGGGGGACGGCCGCCCGGCCCGACGCCCGCCCGGTCGCGGCCGAGGCCCGGGGCTGAGCGTGGGCCGCACCCTCGCCGTCCGCCTCGACTCGGACGGGGACGTCCTGCTGACCGGGCCCGCGGTGCGGGCCCTGGCCCGGCTGGGGAACCCGGTGGACCTGCTGGCCTCCCCGTCCGGTGCCGCGGCCGCCCGCCTGCTGCCGGACGTGGACGAGGTCCTCGAGTACTCGGCGCCGTGGTCGGGCTTCCGGCCCCCGCCCGTGGACCGGGAGACGACCGAGGACCTGGTGGACGCCCTCGCCGCCCGCGGCTACGACCTCGCCGTGGTGTTCACGTCCTTCCACCAGAGCCCCCTGCCCATGGCCCTGCTGGCCCGGCTCGCCGGGATCGACCGCGTGGTCGCCACGAGCGAGGACTACCCCGGGTCGCTGCTGGACGTCCGGCACCGCCGCGCGGACCCGCCCGGCGGGGGCCACGAGGTCGAGGCGGCGTGTGCCCTCGCCGTCGCGGCGGGCGCCCCCGAGCCCACCGCCGCCGACCTGCGCCTGGCCGTGCGCCGCCCGCTCCCGCAGCTCCCGGCCGAGGTGTCGGCGCTGCCGGACGGGTTCGTGGCGCTGCACCCCGGCGCCTCGGTCCCGTCCCGCGGGCTCACCGCCGAGCACGCCGGGGCCCTCGCGGCGGGACTCGCCGCGGCCGGGCGCCCGGTCGTCCTCACCGGCGGGCCGGGGGAGCGGGAGCTCACCGCGGCTGCCCGCGCCGCGGCCCGGGAGGCCGCCCCGGACGGCACGGTGCTGGACCTCGCCGGCCGGACCGACCTGCCCGGCCTGGCCGCCGTGCTGGACGCCGCCGCGTGCGTCGTCGTCGGCAACACCGGACCCGCGCACCTGGCCGCGGCCGTGGG
Organism: Kocuria sp. WN036; assembly: GCF_002287015.1. Classification (NCBI taxonomy): domain Bacteria; kingdom Bacillati; phylum Actinomycetota; class Actinomycetes; order Micrococcales; family Micrococcaceae; genus Kocuria; species Kocuria sp. WN036. Next base: position 16,583 of record NZ_NSKF01000031.1, on the reverse strand, counting down.
CACCCCGGTGGTCTCCCTCTTCTCCCCGGTCGTGCCGCCCGAGCGATGGGCGCCCTGGGGCGTGCCCGTCGTGCTGCTCGGGGACCAGGGCGCGGACTGCCGCGGCTCCCGCGCCCGCGACTGCCCCGTGCCCGGCCACCCGTGCCTGTCCTCCGTGTCCCCGGCGGCCGTGCTCGCGGCCGTCGAGGAGCTCGTGCACGGCGCTCCCGGGGCCCTCGCCACTGTTCCCGAACCGGAAGGAGGACGCGGGTGCGCATCCTGACCTGGCACGTCCACGGATCGTGGACGACATCGTTCGTGCACGGTCCCCACACCTATCTGCTGCCCGTCGTCGCCGACCGCGGCCCCGACGGCCGCGGCCGCGCCGAGACCTGGGACTGGCCGGCGGCCGCCGTCGAGTGCACGCCCGAGGAGCTGGCCGACACCGCGTTCGACGTCGTCCTGCTGCAGCGGCCCCACGAGCTGGAGCTGCTCGAGCGGTGGACCGGGCGCCGGGCGGGGAGCGACGTCCCGGCGGTCTACGTGGAGCACGACACCCCGCGCGGGCCCGCCGTGGCCACCCGCCACCCCCTGGCCGGGCGCTCCGACATCCCCGTGGTCCACGTGACGCACTTCAACCGGATGATGTGGGACAACGGGGACGCGCCCACCGAGGTCGTGGAGCACGGCGTCCTGGACCCCGGACCGCTCTACACGGGACGCACGGCCAGCCTGGCCGCCGTGGTCAACGAGCCCGTCCGGCGCGGGCGGATCGCGGGCACCGACCTGCTGACCGCGCTGGCCCGCGAGCTGCCCGTGGACGTGTACGGCATGGGGATGGACCAGCTCGCCGAGCACGCGCCCCACATGGCCGGGCGGCTGCACGAGAACTATCCTCAGGAGAAGCTGCACGCGGCGCTCGGCGAGCACCGGGCCTACTACCACCCCTACCGGTGGACGAGCCTGGGCCTGGCGCTGCTGGAGGCGATGACCATCGGGATGCCGGTGCTCGGGCTCTCGACCACCGAGGCGCCCCGGGCGGTCCCGCCCGGGGCGGGGCTGCTCTCCAACGACCCGGAGGCCCTCGCCGCCCGCGCCCGGCACTGGCTGGACGATCCCGGTGCGGCGGCCGCCGCGGGCGCCGCCGCCCGCGAGCACGCCCTGGAACACTACGGCGCGGACCGCTTCCTCGCGGAGTGGGACCGCATCCTGGAGAAGGTGACAGCATGAGAATCGCAATGGTCTCCGAGCACGCCAGCCCGCTGGCCGCGCTCGGCGGGGTCGACGCCGGGGGGCAGAACGTCTACGTGGCCGCCCTCGCGGCGGGTCTCGCCCGGCTGGGCCACGACGTCGTCGTGTACACCCGCCGCGACGACGCCCGGCTGCCCGACGTGGTCGAGCTCGCCCCCGGGGCGCACGTGGTCCACGTCCCGGCGGGGCCCCCGAGCCTCCTGCCCAAGGACGACCTCGCGCCGTACATGGACGAGTTCGGACGCTGGCTCGCCCGCGACTGGGCCCACCGCGGGGTCCCCGACCTCGTGCACGCCCACTTCTGGATGTCCGGGATCGCGGCCCGCCGCGCCGCGGAGACGATGCAGATCCCGGTGGTGCAGACCTTCCACGCGCTCGGGGCCGTCAAGCGCCGCCACCAGGGGTCGGCCGACACCAGCCCCACCGGCCGGCTCGCGGCCGAGAACGAGCTCGTCGCCGCGGCGGACCTCGTCCTGGCCACCTGCCGGGACGAACGGGCCGAGCTCCTGGCCCTCGGCGGGGACCCCTCCCGGATCGACGTGGTGCCGTGCGGCGTGGACCTCGACGCCTTCGTCCCCGCGCCGCCGCCCGCCGGTGACCAGCGGCCCCGGATCGTGGCGCTCGGCCGGCTCGTGGAGCGCAAGGGCGTGGACGTCGTCGTGCGCGCCCTCGCCGAGCTGCCGGACGCGGAGCTCGTCGTGGCCGGCGGCCCCGCCCGCGCCGAGCTGGACCGGGACCCCGAGGCCCTGCGGCTGCGGGCGCTGGCCCGGGAGCTCGGCGTGGCCGAGCGCGTGGAGCTGCTCGGCCGCGTGGACCACGACGACGCCGCCGCGCTGCTCGCCACCGCGGACGTCGTGGCCTGCACCCCCTGGTACGAGCCGTTCGGCATGGTCCCGCTCGAGGCGATGGCGTGCGCCCGCCCCGTGGTGGGCAGCGCCGTGGGCGGGCTGCTCGACAGCATCGAGGACGGCGTGACCGGCCTGCACGTGCCCCCGCGGGACGTCGCCGGGACCGCGGCCGCCCTGCGCACCCTGCTGGCGGACCCCGAGCTGGCGGCCCGCATGGGGCGCGCCGGGCGGGAGCGCGTGGAGCGGCTCTTCGGCTGGCGGCACGTGGCCCAGGAGACCGAGCGGTCCTACGCCCGCGTCGTCGCCCGGCACCGCCGGGAGCACCCGCCGCTGCTCCGGCAGACCGAGAACTGGCTCGGGGCCCACCTGGACGAGCTGTCGGTGGCCGCGGGCGAGGCCGCCCAGCACGCCGGCGTGGTGGACCGGTGGGGCGCCCGCCTGGCGGGGATGCTCACGCACGGCGGACGCGTGCTCGCCGTGGGCAACGGCGGCAGCGCCGCGGAGGCCCAGCACTTCACCGCCGAGCTCGTCGGCCGCTTCGTCGACGACCGGCGGCCGCTGTCCGCCGTGTGCCTGTCCGCGGAGACCTCGAGCCTGACCGCCATCGTCAACGACTACGGCGCGGAGGAGGTGTTCGCCCGCCAGGTCCAGGCGCACGGGCGGCCGGGCGACGTGCTCGTGGTGCTGTCCACCAGCGGCCGCAGCCCCAACGTCCTGGCGGCGGCCGACCGGGCGCGGGAGCACGGCCTGCACGTCTGGGCGCTCACCGGCCCCGGCCCCAATCCGCTGACCGAGCGGGCGGACGAGTCCCTGACCGTCGACGCGTCCAGCACCTCGGTGATCCAGGAGGTCCACCTCATGCTGCTCCACGCCGTGTGCGCCGCGGTCGACGCGCGCCTCGTCCCGCCTCCTGACGCCGGCCCGGCCGTGCGCGGGGCCTCCGGCGCCCGGGCCGACGGGGCGGCCGTCCGGGCGGGGGTCGCATGAGCCCCGTCCGCATCGTCGTGGTCGGCGACGCCCTCCTGGACCGGGACGTCGACGGCACGTCCACGCGCCTGAGCCCGGACGCCCCGGTGCCCGTGGTCGACGTCGGTGACGTCTTCGCGAGCCCCGGCGGCGCCGGCCTGGCGGCGCTGCTGTGCGCCCTGCCGCCCGCTGTGGGCCCCGTCCCGGTGGAGGTCACGGTGACCCTGCTGGCACCCGTGGCCGCTGACGCCGCCGGCCACGAGCTCGCCGCCGCCCTCGGGGAGGTGGCCCTCGAGCGCCTCGGCCACGAGGGCGGGACCCGCACCAAGACCCGCATCCGCAGCGCCGGCCAGACGCTGGTGCGCGTGGACGAGGGCGGGCCCGGCACCCCGGTGGGCGTCTCGGCCTCGCACGTCTCCGCGGTCCTCGCGGGCGCGGACGCCGTCCTTGTGTCCGACTACGGGGGAGGCGTCACCCGCGACCCCGCCGTGCGCGCCGCCCTCGCGGAGCACGCCCGGACGGGCACGGTCGTCTGGGACCCCCACCCGCGCGGCGGGGAGCCGGTCCCCGGCTGCGCCCTGGTCACCCCCAACGCGGCCGAGGCCGCCGCCGCCCTGGGTGCCCCCGCGTCGACCGGCGCCCGCGAGCTCGCGGGCACCCTGCGCGAGCGGTGGTCGGCCCGTGCCGTGGCGGTGACGGCCGGGGCCGAGGGCGCCCACCTCGCGACCGCCACGGGCACCGAGCTGGTGCCGGCCGCTCCCGTGCGCAACACCGATCCGTGCGGGGCAGGGGACCGCTTCGCCTCGACCGCGGCCCTGGCCCTCGGCGCGGGCACGGACGTGACCACGGCCGTGGAGTCCGCCGTCGAGGCGGCCGGGCAGTGGGTCGCCGCCGGCGGCGCCGCCACCTTCCGCACCCGCCGCGCCCAGGGCGACCAGGGCCGCGCGCGCCTGCACCCCGGTGCCGAGCGGCTGCCCCGGGAGGTCCAGGACCTGCTGGTGGACGTGCGCGCAGCGGGCGGCACGGTCGTGGCCACGGGCGGCTGCTTCGACGTCCTGCACGCCGGACACATCGCCTCCCTCGACGCCGCGCGCCGGCTCGGCGACGCGCTGGTGGTGCTGCTGAACTCCGACGACTCCGTGCGCCGGCTCAAGGGCCCGGGCCGGCCGGTGGTCGGCCAGGAGGACCGCGCCCGCGTGCTGGCCGCCCTGCGCAGCGTCGACGCGGTCGTCGTCTTCGACGAGGACGACCCCCGCGCGGCCCTGTCCGTCCTGCGCCCCGACGTGTGGGTGAAGGGCGGCGACTACACTCCCGAGCAGCTTCCCGAGGCCGTGGACGTGCGCGGCTGGGGCGGGGAGGTCACCGTCCTGCCCTACCTCTCCGGGCGCTCCACCACGGCGATCCTCCAGCGGGCCGGCCGTGAGGGCTGAGCCCCGTGGCCCCCGCACCGTGGACCCGGGCGAGGTCGGACCGGGCGACGTGCTGGTGCTGCGCGCCCTCGGCCTGGGCGACGGCCTGACCGGCGTGGCGCCCCTGCGCGGGGTCCGGCGCATGCTGCCCCGGCACCGGCTGGTGCTGGCCGCGCCCGAGGGCATCGGCACCTGGCTGGCCGAGCTGGGCGTGGTGGACGCGGTCCTGCCCACGTCCGGGCTCGGCCCGCTCCCGCCGCTGTCCGGCGGGCACGTGGCGGTCAACCTGCACGGGCGCGGTCCGCGCAGCCACGAGCTGCTGCTCGCCACCGGCCCGGAGCGGCTCGTCGCCTTCGCCGCCGCCGGGCACGCCGGCCCCGCGTGGCGGGCCGACGAGCACGAGGTGCACCGGTGGTGCCGGCTGGTGCGCACGGCGGGGGGACCCTGCGGCCCCGAGGACCTGCTGCTGCGCGAGCACGCTCCGGCGCCCGACGGTGCCCCCGTGGTGATCCATCCGGGGGCCGCCTCCGGCGCCCGCCGCTGGCCCGCGGCCCGCTGGCGGACCGTGGCGGAGGCCCTGGCCGCGGACGGCCACCGGATCGTGGTCACCGGCTCCGCCGCCGAGGCGGAGCTGGCCGCGACCGTCACCGGCGGGCTGCCAGCGGCGGAGAACCGGTGCGGCCGGCTCTCCCTGCCGGAGCTGGCCGCCACGGTGGGGGGCGCCGCCGCGGTGCTCAGCGGCGACACGGGCGTCGCCCACGTGGCCACCGCTCTGGCCGTGCGCTCCGTGGTCCTCTTCGGCCCGACGCCGCCGGCCCGGTGGGGCCCCGCGGTGGACCCCGGGCTGCACACCGTGCTGTGGCACGGTGACCCGGCGGCCGCGACGTGGGGCGATCCGCACGCGGACGCCCTGGACGCCCGCCTCGCCGCCGTGACGGCCGACGAGGTCCTCGCCGCCGCCCGCGCCCAGCTCGCCCAGGGCGCCGGGGTCCCGGCCCGGCCCTGAGGCCCGCCGCCCACCACCCGGCCCGTTCGCCGAGCCGTTCCCATCCGACCCGATCCGTCAGGAGCACCGTGAATCCCACAACGAACGCGACCACCGCCGCGAGCGCGACCCGTCCGATCCGCCGGGCCGTGGTGACCGGGGGGACCGGCTTCCTGGGCAGCCACCTGTGCACCGAGCTGCGCCGCCGGGAGGTCGAGGTGGTGTGCCTCGACAACTTCCTCACCGGCTCCGCGGCCAACATCGGCCACCTCGTGGGCGACCCCGGCTTCCGGCTCGTCCAGTGCGACGTCACCGACTACGTGCACGTGCCCGGGGACGTGGACCTCGTCCTGCACTTCGCGTCCCCGGCGTCCCCGATCGACTACCTGAAGCTGCCCATCCACACGCTCAAGGTCGGCTCGATCGGCACCCACCACGCCCTGGGCCTGGCCAAGGACAAGGGCGCCCGGTTCGTGCTGGCCTCCACCTCCGAGGTGTACGGCGATCCGCAGGTGCACCCGCAGGCCGAGAGCTACTGGGGTCATGTCAACCCGGTGGGCCCGCGGGGGGTCTACGACGAGGCCAAGCGCTTCGCGGAGGCCCTGACGGTCGCCTATCGCGCCGAGCACGGGGTGGACACGGCCATCGTGCGGATCTTCAACACCTTCGGGCCCCGGATGCGGCCCTTCGACGGCCGGGCGATCCCCACGTTCATCCGCCAGGCCCTGGCCGGTGAGCCCCTCACCGTGGCCGGGGACGGCACCCAGACGCGCTCCGTCTGCTACGTCTCCGACCTCGTCCGCGGCATCCTCGCCCTGGCCGACAGCGGGCACAGCGGGCCCATGAACATCGGCAACCCGCACGAGCTGTCCGTGCTGCAGATCGCCCACGACGTCATCGCCGCGACCGGCACGTCCTCGGGGGTCGAGTTCGTCGAGCGTCCCGTCGACGACCCCATGGTGCGCCGCCCGGACACCACGCTCGCGACCGAGGTCCTGGGCTGGGCCCCGGAGGTCCCGTGGCCGGAGGGGCTGGAGCGCACCGTCGAGTGGTTCCGGGAGGGCGCCGGCCTCCCGCAGACCGCCGTGCGGTCGCGCTGAGCGCGCGGGCCCGGGCGCTCAGCTGACGTAGCGGCGCGCGGCGCTGGCGCGCTGCGACTCCTCCAGCGCCCGGAACCGCCGCTCGACGCGCTCGGGCAGGGGCCGCCGCTCGCGCAGCACCCACGGCGCACCGCGCAGGGCGTCGAGCAGGGCCAGCGCCGTGACCCGGTCCCGCGGGGCGGCGCCGACCACGTCCCGGGTCCGGCGCAGGGCCGCGCGCAGCGGGCGGCGCAGCCAGATGAACCACAGGGTGTTGCGCAGTCCGTGCCGGCGCCGCAGGTGCGGGTCCCGGACCGTGGAGGCCTGGTGGTGGACCACCACATCGGGCAGGTGCACGAGCTCCCACCCCGCGGTCGCGAGGTCCGCCGCCAGCAGCTCCTCCTCACCGCCGAGCCACAGCCGCTCGCTGAACCCGCCCACCTCGCGGAACGCGGTCCGGCGGACCACGGAGGCCCCCGCCAGGAAGCTGCCGAGGGCGGGGCCGGGCATCCACGCGGGACCCTCGACGGGCGAGTGCAGCAGCTCCGCGTTGATCGCGTCCTCCCGGGACCCGGGCTCCACGAGGATCCTGCCCGTGACCACGCCCAGCCGCGGGTGCGTCTCCAGCGCGTCGGCCGCCCGGCGCAGCGACCCGGGCTCCCACCAGGTGTCGTCGTCGCAGAAGGCCACGAACGGTGCGTCCACGCGCTCCAGCGCGACGTTGCGGCCCACGGCCCCGAGGTTGACGGGGCTCGCCACGAGCTCCGCCCAGGGGTGCCGCGCACGGATCGCGTCCGCGGTGCCGTCCCCGGAGCCGTTGTCGACGACCACCACGTGCGGCCGTTCCGGGATCTCCCGCAGCCGGGCCAGGGCCAGCAGGGCCTCCTCCCGGCGGTTGTGGGTGATCATCACGACCGCCACGCGCGCGTCGGGGCCGGACGCGGGCGGGGGTGCGGGGGTGGTCTCGGTCATGGGCTCTCCTCCGGTGCGGCGGGGTCGGCGGGGGCGGGGCCGTGCAGCAGCGCGAGCGCGGCCTCCGTGGTCGGGGACACCCGGTGCCGGGCGCGCAGCGCGGCCGGGGTGCGGGGGAGGGTGCGGAGCAGACCGCGGCGCCCCGCGCGGCCGGCGCGCAGGGCCCCCCGCAGCTCGTGGGCCACGACCCGCCAGGGCCGGCGCAGGAGCACGGTGAGCAGGTGGCTGCGGACGAGCGCGACCTGCCGGCGCTCGTCCGAGCCCCGGTGCGGCGAGGGGTGGTGGTGGGCGCGGATCTCCGGCACGTAGGACAGCCGCCAGCCGGCGTCGAACAGGTCGAGGGCGAGACGCTCCTCCTCGCCGGGGAAGCGCACGACGTCGTCGAAGCCGCCGGCCGCGAGGAACGCCGTGCGGCGCACGATCGCCCCGCACGCGACGAAGCCGAGCAGCGCCGGGCCGGGGGCCCCGGTGGGGATGCCCAGCGGGGACGCGGCGAGCACGGCGTTGAGGGGGTCCGGGCGCTCCTCGGGGCCCACGGCGATGGACCCGGCGATCAGGCCGAGCCGGGGATGGGCGTCGAACACGGCCGCGGCGCGGGCGAGCGCCCCGGGAGCCCACCACGAGTCGTCGTCGGCGAAGGCCACGTAGGGGGTGCGGGCGAGCCGGACGCCGACGGTCCGGGCCACGGCCCCGACGTTGCGGGGCAGCTCCAGCACCTGCACGTGGGGGTGGGCGGCGCGCACCGCCTCGGCGGAGCCGTCCGTGGAGGCGTTGTCCACGACGACGACGGGCCCCTCGTGCCGGCCCAGGTGCGCCACGAGCTCCTCCCGGCGGTTGCGGGTGGCCACGACCACCGTGACGCGGCACTGGGGGTCCGGGGCGTCCATCGTGTCCTTCCGTCGGGTCCGCCGCGCCGCGGCGGCGGTCGCGGTTGCGGTCGCGGGCCCGCCTCACGGCGGACACGCCCTCCCATCGTAGGGGCACGTCCTCCGGCCCTCCGGCGCACGGCGCGTGACACAATCGGGAGGAGCCTCGGCCACCGGGTTACCGCTGCGAAATACGGCCCGTCCATACTGCACACACTGCCCGCCCCGACCCCGAAAGGCATGTGATCGCCCGACATGTCCGACCTGTTCGAGAACTACGCCGCCGACATGGCCGTGGCGGCGGCCTACGACGAGATGTACACGCCGGACCGGCAGGTCCGCCCCGGCTACGACCGCATCGGCGGTGTCCTCGACGACCTCTCGCTCAGCGACGTCAACACCCGCGCCGACTCCATGGCCCGCTCCTTCCTCGACCGGGGCGTGACCTTCGACTTCGCGGGTGAGGAGCGGCCCTTCCCGCTCGACATCGTGCCCCGGGTGATCACCGCCGGGGAGTGGGACGTCATCGAGCGCGGCGTGAAGCAGCGGGTCCGGGCACTGGAGTGCTTCCTCGACGACGTCTACGGGGAGCAGCGGGTCGTGGCCGACGGGATCGTGCCGAAGGCGCTGATCACCTCCTCCGCCCACTTCCACCGGAGCGTGTGGGGCTTCCGGCCCCCGGGCGGCGTCCGGATCCACGTGGCGGGCATCGACGTGGTCCGGGACCAGCAGGGCGTGTTCCGGGTCCTGGAGGACAACGTGCGCGTGCCCTCCGGGGTCTCCTACGTCATCGAGAACCGGCGGGCCATGACCAAGGGCCTCCCGGAGGCCTTCATGTCGCAGCCGATCCGCGCCGTGGAGGCCTATCCCCGGCACCTCTACAAGGCGCTGCGCGCCACGGCCCCGGAGGCCGCCGAGGACCCCGTGGTGGTGGTCCTCACCCCGGGCGTGTTCAACTCCGCCTACTTCGAGCACACCCTGCTGGCCGGGCTCATGGGGGTGGAGCTCGTGGAGGGCCGCGACCTCGTGGTCCGCGGCGACAAGGTCTACATGCGGACCACCGACGGCGAGCAGCGCGTGGACGTGATCTACAAGCGGATCGACGACGAGTTCGTCGACCCCCTGCACTTCCGCTCCGACTCCGCGCTCGGCTGCTCCGGACTCGTCAACGCGGCCCGCGCCGGAAACGTGACCATCGCCAACGCGATCGGCAACGGTGTGGCCGACGACAAGCTCACCTACTCCTACGTCCCCGACCTCATCCGGTACTACCTCGACGAGGAGCCGGTGCTGCCCAACGTGGACACCTACCGGCTGGAGGAGGACGAAGCCCGCGCCTGGGTGCTCGCGCACCTGGACGAGCTGGTCGTCAAGCCCGTGGACGGGTCCGGCGGCAAGGGCCTGGTCATCGGCCCCCAGGCCACCGCGGCGGAGCTCGAGGAGCTGCGGGCGAAGGTGCTGGCGGACCCGCGCGGGTGGATCGCCCAGCCGGTGCTGCAGCTGTCCACCGTGCCCACGTTCGCGGACGGGGAGTTCAGCCCCCGGCACGTGGACCTGCGGCCCTTCGCGGTCAACAGCGGCGAGGAGGTCTACGTGCTGCCCGGCGGGCTGACCCGGGTGGCCATGCAGAAGGGCTCGCTGATCGTCAACTCCTCGCAGGGCGGCGGCTCGAAGGACACCTGGGTGCTCGGCCAGCCGCAGACCCAGGACCTCGACCCCGGCCAGGCCCCGCCCCCGGACGTCGACTCCTCTGTGCACACGTGGCCGGTCTCCGCGTCCTGGCAGGACGAGGGCGACAACGGCCAGCAGCAGCAGCAGCAACAGGCCGTGACCACCACCGCGGGCACCACCGCGACGACCCGCACCGGAGAGGGGCCCACATGCTGAGCCGCATTGCCGAGTCCCTGTTCTGGATCGGCCGCTACGTCGAGCGGGCCGACGGGGTGGCCCGGATCCTCGACGTCCACCTGGAGCGGATCACCCAGCTGCCCGTGGGCGAGCAGGAGGCCGAGGTGCGCCGGATCATGGCGGTGATGGGCGTGGAGCCCGGGGACGGCGACTACAGCGTCCGGTCGATGATCCACGAGCTCGCGTGGAACAAGGACTGCCTGACCTCCATCTCGGGCTCCCTGCACGCCGCCCGCGAGAACGCCCGCCGCGCCCGGGAGACCGTGTCCTCGGCCATGTGGGAGTCGCTCAACTCCACGTACTACGGCCTGGGCCAGCACCGCCGCGACGTCGTCGGCACCTTCCGCGTCTGCCACTGGACCATCGAGCGGATGGCCACCGTGCGCGGGCAGACCCAGATGACCATGTCCCACGACGAGTCCTGGATGTTCTTGTCCCTGGGCGCGGCGATCGAGCGGGCGGACATGACGTCCCGGCTGCTGTGGACCCGGTCCACGTCCACCTCCGGCATGTCGTGGGTGTCGATCCTGCACTGCGCCGGCGGGTACGAGGCCTTCCTGCGCACCCGCTACGGCACGTTCAGCGACGAGTCCGCGACCGAGTTCCTGCTCCTGGACCGGCTCTTCCCCCGCTCGATCCTGCACGCGCTGACCACGGCGGAGGAGATCCTCGTGGGCCTGGAGCCGGGTCTGCAGCGGGTCGGCTTCAAGGACGACGCCCGGCGGATCATCGGCGAGGCGCGTACGGCGCTGGAGTTCCACCACGCGGAGGACCTCATCGCGGTGCTGCCCGAGCACCTGAACAACGTCCAGGCCGCGTGCGCGAGGGCGTCGGAGGCCGTGAGCACCAAGTACTTCTCGCACGCCGTCGAGGCGTCCTGGTTCGGAGGCATGCTGTGACCCGGCTCAAGATCGACCACGTCACCCGCTACGACTACAACGACAACGTCTCGAAGTCCTACAACGAGGCCCGGATGACGCCCCTCTCGGACGACGAGCAGATCGTGCTCGAGGCGGAGCTGACGCTGAGCCCGGGGACCGCCACGGTCAGCAACTACCGGGACTACTGGGGCACCCGGGTCGCGGCCTTCGACATCCAGGGCCGGCACCGGCACCTGGAGGTCCGCTCCTCGGCCACGGTGGAGGTGCACCGGCGGCCCGGCGACGAGGTCGCCGACGGGCTGAGCTGGGAGGAGCTGGCGACCCCCGAGGTCCTCGACGCGGTCTCCGACCACGTGCCCCAGACCCCGCTCACCCGGCTCGGCCCCGAGTTGGAGAAGGTCGCCGAGGAGATCCGCAAGGAGGCGGCCGACCCGGCCGCGGCGGCCGCGGCGATCTTCCGGGGCATCGCCTCGCACATGCAGTACGTGCCGGGGGTCACCGGGGTGCACACGGACGCCGAGGCCGCCTGGCGGGAGGCCAAGGGCGTGTGCCAGGACCTCGCGCACGTGGCCATCGGCATGATGCGGCACATCGGGATCCCGGCCCGCTACGTCTCCGGGTACCTGCACCCGGACTACGAGGCGGGCATCGGTACGACCGTGCCGGGGGAGTCCCACGCGTGGGTGGAGTGGTGGAACGACCGCTGGTACGCCTACGACCCGACCAACCACACGCGGCTCACCGACTTCCACGTCACCGTGGCCCGCGGCCGCGACTACACCGACGTCACCCCGCTCAAGGGCATGGTCACCGGCGGCGGCGGCACCTCGGGGCTGCAGGTCCAGGTCGAGGTCACGCAGACCGCGTGACGACGGCGGGGCCGCCCACCTCCCCGAGGTGGGCGGCCCCGCCGTGACGGGTGGGACTCCTAGCTCTCGAAGCGGAAGTTCTTCGGGGCGACCGTCAGCCCGGAGGGCGTCACGGTCAGGCCGCGGGCCCGGTCCTGCTCCGCGTCCACGCCGACCTTCACGCCCGGGGGCACCACCACGTTCTTGTCGAGGATGCACCGCTCCACCACGGCACCCTCGCCGATCTGGACGTTGGGCAGCAGGATCGACTGGTTGACGGTGGCGTCGTTGTTGACCAGCACCTTCGGGGAGAGCACCGACTCGGTCACGCGCCCGCCGGTGACCAGGACGCCGCGCGAGAGGATCGAGTCCGTCGCGATGCCGCCCTCGCCCCTCGGGCCGCGCACGAGCTTCGCCGGCGGGGCCTGCATCTCGTTGGTGTAGAGCGGCCAGGCGTAGTTGTACAGGTTGAACACCGGCAGCGGGCGGATCAGGTCCATGTGGGAGTCGTAGTACGAGTCCAGGGTGCCGACGTCGCGCCAGTACTGCCGGTCCCGGTCCGTGGAGCCCGGGACGTCGTTGTTCGTGAAGTCGTAGACGGCGGCCTCGCCGCGGTCCGCGAACCACGGCATGATGTCCCCGCCCATGTCGTGGCTCGTGTCCTCCTTCGCCTCGTCGGCCCGCAGGGCCTCGACGAGCGCGTCGGTGTCGAAGACGTAGTTGCCCATCGAGGCGAAGAAGGCGTTGGGGTCGTCCGGCAGGGGGGCCGTGCTCTGGGGCTTCTCCACGAAGCGGGTGATCTTCGTGACGTCCTCGGGGTCCGTCTCGATCACGCCGAAGGACGTCACCATCTCCATCGGCTGGCGCACGCCCGCCACGGTGGCGCGGGCCCCGGACCGCACGTGGAAGTCCACCATGTCGGAAAAGTCCATCCGGTACACGTGGTCCGCGCCGACCACCACCACGATGTCCGGCTTCTCGTCGTCGATGAGGTTCATCGACTGGAAGATGGCGTTGGCGGAGCCCAGGAACCACTCCTTGCCGCGCCGCTGCTGGGCCGGCACGGTGACCACGTAGTTGCCCAGCTGGGCGGACAGGCGCCAGGTCTGGGTGACGTGCTGGTCCAGGGAGTGCGACTTGTACTGGGTGAGCACCACGACCTGGAGATAGCCGGAGTTCACGATGTTGGACAGCGCGAAGTCGATCAGCCGGTAGCCGCCCGCGAAGGGCACCGCGGGCTTGGCGCGGTCCTCGGTGAGCGGCATCAGGCGCTTGCCCTCGCCTCCGGCCAGGACGATCGCGAGAACCTTCTTACGGTGGGGCATGGGAACCTCTCTGTCTTCTTCGGCAATCGGGCGCAACATCTCCGCCTCGCGGTGCGGAACCACTCGACAGGCGCCTTCATTGTGTCTTAACAGCCGCGCAGGGGAGTGACCGCTCGCACAGGAGTCCTGATGTGTCTCCCGGAACGGCGCGCACGGATCCCAGCGCGCGATTCCCCGTGGCACCGTGCCGATCCTGCAGTACGCTCGGAACCGTGCGAGTAGATATCTTGTCCAAGGAGTTCCCGCCCGAGATCTACGGCGGCGCCGGAGTCCACGTGTCCGAGCTCTCGCGGGTCCTGGCCCCGCTCGTCGACCTGAGGGTGCGGTGCTTCGGCGCTCCGCGCGAGCCCCGGGTCAACGGCGTCGAGGTCCAGGCCTACCCCGTGCCCGCGGACCTGGCCGGCGCCAACGCCGCGATCCAGACGCTGGGGGTGGACCTCGCGATGATCGGCGACATCGCCGGCGCGGACCTGGTGCACTCCCACACCTGGTACGCCAACATGGGCGGGCACCTCGCGTCGCTGATGTACGGCATCCCCCACGTCCTCTCCGCGCACTCCCTCGAGCCCCTGCGCCCGTGGAAGGCCGAGCAGCTCGGCGGCGGGTACGCGGTCTCCTCCTTCGTGGAGAAGACCGCCTACGAGGCCGCCGCGGCGATCATCGCCGTCTCCGACGGGATGCGCCAGGACATCCTCCGGTCCTATCCGGACGTCGACCCCGACCGGGTCCGGACGGTGCACAACGGCATCGACGTGAGCCAGTGGGTGCGCGACGAGGGCACCGACGTGCTCGAGTCCCACGGCATCGACCCGGCCAAGCCCTCCGTGGCGTTCGTGGGCCGTGTCACCCGGCAGAAGGGCGTGCCGTTCCTGCTGCGCGCCGCGGCTCTGCTGCCCGAGGACGTGCAGCTCGTGCTGTGCGCCGGCGCCGCCGACACCCCGGAGCTCGGGGCCGAGGTCAACGCGCTCATCGACGAGCTGAGGGCCACCCGGTCCGGGGTGGTGCTCATCGAGAAGATGCTGCCGCGCCGCGAGATCGTGCAGATCCTCTCCGGCGCCACGGCCTTCGCCTGCCCGTCCGTGTACGAGCCGCTCGGGATCGTCAACCTCGAGGCCATGGCCTGCGGCACCGCCGTGGTCGCCTCCGCCACGGGCGGCATTCCCGAGGTCGTCGTCGACGGGGAGACGGGCCGGCTGGTCGCCATCGAGCAGGCCCAGGACGGCACCGGCACGCCGGTCGATCCCGAGAAGTTCGTGGCCGACTTCGCCGCCGCGCTGACCGAGGTGGTCTCCGACCCGGTGCGCGCCCGGGAGATGGGCGCCGCCGGCCGGCGCCGCGCCGAGGAGCACTTCGCGTGGGAGTCCATCGCCGAGCGGACCCTGGAGGTCTACCGCTCCGTCCTCTGAGCCGCCCCGGCCCCGCATGCCCTCGGCGGGCGGCGCCGGCGCCGGACGGTGAGAGGCGGCGGCCACCGTGGTCCCGTGGGAGAACGGGACGGCGGCGGCCGCCGCCGGCACAGGTGAGGGGGGTCCCCGGCCGTGTCGAGGGTCCCTGGCACCGGCGGGGACGGGGGGCTCCCCGGTGGCGCGAACGCAACCCTCGAACGAGCATCGTCCCAGGTCAGCTGGAGAATCCTGGAGATGCTCAGCCTCCATTCAACCGCATGGCGGGGCGCGGTGGAAGTCGGAAGCGGCCTTACTCAGAGGTTTTCATCAAAATTTCCGGAGCCCGCCACCGGCCCTCCCGGCAGCGGGGCCGATGTGAACGGCGGCCGCGCATGTGGTACCTTATTTTCTGTTGCGTTCAGGAGGAACGGCCGGAAACGGCACCACGTTCGCCCTGGATCCACTCGCGCGGGTGGCGGAATAGGCAGACGCGCTAGCTTGAGGTGCTAGTCCTCGTATTAGAGGGTGGGGGTTCAAGTCCCCCCTCGCGCACAGTGCGATGTCTCAGGACATCGGAAACACCCCGGACCTGTGGTCCGGGGTGTTTTTGTGTGTCCGGGGTGTTTTTCTGTGTGCGGGGGGTCGGGTGAAGGTCCTCGAGCCGCTGACGGACACCGACCACGGCTCCCCCCAGTTCACGATCCGCGACGGCGGCGGCAACCTGTGGACCATGGGCACCTGCCGCGGCGCATGAGCCGATGAGGACCGGCGCCCCGACTCGTGCTCCCCCCTGAGCCGTCCTGGCCTGCCGCAACGGGCGCTGGGCGTGCGAGCTCACCCCCTGCACCGCAGTCGGACCACCGTCCTGACCATCGAGTCTTTTGACGGAGGCGGTCGGATGGTTCCAGATCCGACGGTGGCCAGTGTCCGGAGCCGGTTCGACAGCCACGAACGGGAGCGGGGACGGTCTCGCCCATAGGGGGCTGGGCGGTTCGCAGCGCGCCCTCCGTGTTTCAGGAACGGTCGGCGGCGGCCTCCAGGTCGGCGATGACGAGCTTGCGCATCGACAACATCGCGGCCATCACCCGCTGCGCCCGGCCCGGATCGGGATCGGCCAGCAGCTCGACGAGCCTGCGGGGCACCATTTGCCAGGACAGCCCGTACTTGTCCTTGAGCCACCCGCACATGCTCTCCTGCCCGCCGTCGGCGGTGAGAGCTTCCCAGTACCGGTCCACCTCCGCCTGATCGGCGCAGTCGATCTGGAACGACACCGCTTCGCTGAAGCTGAACTCGGGCCCGCCATTGAGCGCGGTGAACGGATGACCGTCGAGCTCGAACTCCACGGTCAGCACCATCTCGGCCGGCCGCGGCCCGGCCTCGCCGTAGTAGGTGATGTCGGTGATCCGGGAGTTGGGGAACACCGTGAGATAGAAGTTCGCTGCGTCCTGGGCTTCGGTGTCGAACCACAGGCAGGGCGTGAGAGTAGTCATGGTGGGATTGTCTGCTTCCGCGCCCGGCCTGGGGAAGGTACAGGGAAGACATGACGACGCCTCGTGCAGAAGAAACTCGAGGGGGCCCGAATGTCGACGCCGTACTAATACTGAGCAGATGGAACCATGGCGAGAAACCACCGGTGTCGGTTCCGCTCGAAGTTTGAGCTGTTTGTCCGTGCGAATAGTGAGCACCTCGCGGGGTTGTTCTAGTTTGCCGGTCCGGTCTCGGTGACGGAAGGCAGGGTCTCGATGCTGGTGTGCCGGATGCGGTAGCTGGTGCCCTTGGTGGTGATGATCTCGGCGTGGTGGACGATGCGGTCGATCATGGCCGCGGCGATCGTGGTGTCCCCGAAGACCTCGCCCCATCTCGAGAAGGGCAGGTTCGAGG
>NZ_NSKF01000030.1:0-39547 GCF_002287015.1 Kocuria sp. WN036 | reverse complement strand
TGTGCAGCCGACCGGTACTAATAAGCCGACAACTTACACCACACCCCCACCCCCACCACGTGTTGGGAACATGGGTGGGGTCACCACAGAACACCGCGTCCACTATACGGCTCCCAACCAACAACCCACCCGTCGCTTACGCGGCGGGCACAGGGAACCGCAATTGAATACCGCCCACCACGGGCGGACAACCACAGTGACTTACCCACCCCGTACACCGGCCCACGGCCGGCACGCCCCAGCGGCGCACGGGGTCGGGCACCAGAGTTACGGCGGTCATAGCGTGGGGGAAACGCCCGGTCCCATCCCGAACCCGGAAGCTAAGACCCGCAGCGCCGATGGTACTGCACCCGGAAGGGTGTGGGAGAGTAGGACACCGCCGGACCACACCACCAGGGTCGAGCCCCCGCACCACACGGTGCGGGGGCTCCCCGCATTTAACACCCATCATCCAGCACGAGCTCTACGGCACAGGCCCTCATTCCACGGTGAGGGCCTGTGCTCATCCTTGGGCCGCGCTGCCGCCGGCGAGCGAGCCGGACCTGCGATACGGCCGCCGCTCCACGGACCGACCGCTGTCCGTCACAGAAGCGCGGGACCGGCCGGCAGCGGATAATGCGGGCATGGATGCGACCGACCATGAGTCATTCACCCCGAGGGTGATCGAGCAGGACGAGCAGCCCACGGCGGTGGTGACGGGAACGGTGGCCATGGGCGAGCTGCGGGAGTTCTTCGACCGCGCCTTCGGCGAACTGGGACAGGCGATGTCCGACGGGGCGTTCGAGCCGACGGGTCCTCCGATGGCCGTCTACCACGGGGTTCCGGCGGAGACGGTGCACCTGGAGGTGGGTTTCCCGGTGCAGGGGGAGGTCTCCCCGAAGGGCGCAGTGGTGGCGGGCCGGCTGTCCGCCTCTCGCGTGGCGACGTCCGTGCACCGCGGCAACTACGACGACCTCGGGCGATCCTGGCAGCACCTGGCGGAGTGGGCGGGGCAGCAGGGGCTCGCCCTCGGCGACCGCATGTGGGAGGTCTACGTGACCGAGCCGCGGCCGGGGGACGACCCTGCCGACATGGTCACCGAGCTCTACTGGATGCTTCGTCCCTGATGTCCCGCGGGCCGCTCGGCCCACGGCCGGGGAATGCCTCGTCGATCCCGCCGCCGAAGACGTACACGCCCGCCGCCTTGGCCTCCTCGATGGCGGCGTGCGAGGCCTCCACCACCGCCTCGAAATCCTCCTCGGGGACCACCATGGCCTCACTCGGGAACGAGATCAGGTACTTCGTCTTGGAAGGGCTCCTCTGCTCCGGCGGAGCCGTCCCTCGGCTCCTCGGCGGGGCACCGCACGGGTGCCCCGCCCGATGATGGCTCCGACGCCGGACCTCGGGTCAAGGCGGAGCTTCGGGAACGATCCGCGGCATCCGGTCGAAGGAGACCGACCGAGCGGGCGCTGCGGGGCCCCGCCCCGCAGCGGATGGAGCCGGACGACTACCGAGCGGTGTGTGCGTCGGACAGCGTCAGCTCCGCCGGGCTCTCCTGTGCGGATCCGGTCGCGGTGTGCCGGCCGATGAGCTTGTTCATGACCACGGCGATGGCACCGTCCCCGGTCACGTTCGTCGCGGTGCCGAAGGAGTCGATGGCGATGTACGTGGCGATCATCAGGGCCACCGCGGTCTCGTCGAAGCCGAGCATGCCCTGGAGCAGACCCACGGCGGCCATGATCGCGCCGCCGGGAACGCCCGGGGCGGCGACCATCGTGATCCCCAGCATGAGGATGAAGCCCACGTAGGCCACGTCGTCGATGGCGGTGCCGGTGATGGTCATGACGGCCGTCGAGAACAGCACGATCTTCAGCGTGGACCCGGCGAGGTGGATCGTCGCGCTCAGCGGGATCACGAAGCCTGCCACGGACGGACGGACGCCGTTGGCCTCCGCGCACCTCAGGGTGACCGGGATGGTCGCGGCGGAGGACGACGTGCCCAGCGCTGTGGCGTAGGCAGGCAGCATGTTCTTCAGCAGGGTCGCGGGGTTGCGGCCCACGTAGATCCCCGCGACGACGTACTGGGCGACGAGCAGCACGACGGACAGGGCCAGGGCGACGAGCACCACCTTCGAGAAGGTGGCGACGACCACCAGGATCTGTCCGTTCGTGGTGAGGCCCATGAACATCCCGAAGATGTAGAGGGGCAGCAGCGGGATGATGACCAGCTCCACGATGCGCATGATGATCCGGCGCAGGTCGTCCATGCTCCGGTGGAGGGTGTCACCCGGTATGAGGGTGATGCCCACCCCCAGGCAGAAGGCCAGGAGAAGCGCTGTCATGACGCCGAACACGGGTTCCATCTCGAGCGTGAAGAAGCCGGCGAGGGCGCTCTCCTCCGGGTTGGCCAGGGCGTCGACGTCTCGCTCCCCGGCCAGCAGCCACGGGTATCCGGCGCGGGCGACGGCGAAGGCCAGCAGACCGGAGAGGACGGTGGAGGCGTACGCGATGGCGGCGGTCACGCCGAGCCACTTGCCGGCCCCTCTGCCGAGGTCGCCGATGGCCGGGGTGACGAGACCGACGATCAGCAGCGGGACGATGAAGCCGAGGAAAGCGCTGAAGAGGCCGTTGAACGTCAGGAAGACTCGGGCGAGCGGTTCGGGAAAGAACAGACCGCAGGCGACGCCCAGGACGATGCCGAGCAGCACGCGCACCAGGAGGTGGGACGTGAGGGGTTTTTTGGACATGAGCCCATCATCCGACGAGGGAGCGGCCGGGGACGAATCGGGACAGAGGGTCGTCGGACCTGCTTATACAATGGGAACGATCATCATGGCGGACCGTTCTCCGGCCACCGCCGACATCCACGAGAGCCGACCGGCACCGCGTCGGCACAGAGGAGCGGTACGTGTCCGAGTCTTTCCAGCACGGGTCCCGGGACGAGCGTCGGAACGGACATTCCGGCGACCGCCGGTCCGGCGGAGGAGCCGGGCGCGAGGGCGACCGGTCCGGCGCCCAGCCCCGACGCCGTTTCGACGAGGGGCAGCGCGGTCCGGCTCGCGACGGCGAGGCGCGCGGACGCAACTCCCAGGACCGCGGAGCCGCCGACCGGCCCGGCCGCGACCGTCAGGACGAGCGTCGTGGCGGGTACGCGCCGCGAGGTGACCGGCGTGATGACCGGCCGGGTGAGCGGGGGTCGCGCCGGGAGGGCGAGGGCTACCGCGGTCGCCGCGACGACCGCCAGGACGACCGTCGTGGCGGGTACGCGCCGCGAGGTGACCGGCGTGATGACCGGCCGGGTGAGCGGGGGTCGCGCCGGGAGGGCGAGGGCTACCGCGGTCGCCGCGACGACCGCCAGGACGACCGTCGTGGCGGGTACGCGCCGCGAGGCGACTGGCGGGACGACCGGCAAGGTGATCGTCGCGGAGGCTACGGCGACGACCGCCGGCGTGATGACCGGCAGGGTGAGCGGGGGCCGCGCCGGGAGGGCGAGGGCTACCGCGGTCGCCGCGACGACCGCCAGGACGACCGTCGCGGTGGCTACGCCCCGCGCGGTGACCGGCGCGATGACCGGCAGGACGACCGTCGTGGCGGGTACGCCCCCCGCGGTGACCGGCGTGACGACCGGCAGGGTGAGCGGGGGCCGCGCCGGGAGGGCGAGGGCTACCGCGGTCGCCGCGACGACCGCCAGGACGACCGTCGCGGTGGCTACGCCCCGCGCGGTGACCGGCGTGACGACCGGCAAGGTGACCGTCGCGGAGGCCACGGCGACGACCGCCGCGGCGGGTACGCGCCGCGAGGTGACCGACGCGGCGGGATCCCGGACCGCGACGAGGGCTACCGGGGCCGGCGTGACGACCGGGACGACGTCTCGACCCACCGTCACCGGGCGCCCGAGGTGGACGAGGACATCACGGGTCGTGAGCTCGACAAGCCGACCCGTGCCCAGCTGGGGGCGCTCGAGCCGCGCAACGCCGAGGCCGTCGCCAAGCACCTGGTCATGGCCGGGCGCTACCTGTTCGACGTCCCCGAGCTCGCGCTCGAGCACGCGCAGGCGGCGGGACGGCGCGGCGGCCGCATCGCCGCCGTGCGGGAGGCGACCGGCGTCGCGGCGTACGAGGCGGGTGACTACGCACTGGCGCTCAAGGAGCTGCGCACGTTCCGCCGGATGACCGGAGCCGACATCCACCTGCCCCTGATGGTCGACTGCGAGCGGGCCCTCGGACGCCTGGACAAGGCCGTGGAGCTCGCGACGTCCGAGGCCGTGCAGTCGCTCGAGCCCAGCGAGAAGGTGGAGCTGGCCATCGTCCTGGCCGGCATGCGCCGGGACCAGGGGGACGCCCAGGGTGCGGTGGACGCGCTGACCATTCCGCAGCTGGACAGGAACCGGGGCTTCCCGTACAGCCCCCGGCTGTTCCGCGCCTACGCCGAGGCCCTGCGGGGCGTCGGCAGGGACCGCGAGGCCCTGACCTGGGACCGGCAGGCCGTGGTGGCCGAGGCCGCCCTCGGGACGGGGCAGTTCGCCGAGCCGGAGATCGTCGACTTCGACGACGAGGAGGAGACCGAGCAGGTGCCGGCCGGCGGCGTCGTCCTGGCCGACGCCGAGGACACGGCCCACGACCCGACCTCGGACCCGGCGGACGCACCGGCCGCAGACGCGGTCGAGGCCTCCGGCGACGATCCGGGCCTCGACCCCGACGGCGGGGCGGACGACGAGAGCGAGGACGTGCTCGACGAGGGCACCGAGGAGGAACCGGACCTGGACCCGGACGACGAGGCGGACGGCTCGGAGCACGACCTGGACCCGGACGACGACTTCGAGGGCGGCTCCGAGGCCGACCTCGACCCGGACGACGACGAGGATCTCACCGACCTCGACGGCGACGACGCGAGTGACGACGAGCGTGACGAGGCGAGCGACGGCACGGACGGCGGCCCGCGGCGTGGCTGAGCGGCTGCTCGACCGGTACGACGCCGTCCTGAGCGATCTGGACGGCGTCGTCTACGCCGGCCCGCACGCCATCCCCGGCGCACCGGAGGTCCTCCGCCGGATCGCCGCGGACGGCGTGCCCGTGGTGTTCGTGACGAACAACGCCTCGCGCTCCGTCGCGACGGTCGCCGAGCACCTGACGGACCTGGGCGTGCCCACCGGCCCGGACGGCGTGGTGAGCGCCGCGCAGGCGGGAGCCGAGCTCCTGGCGCAGCGGGTCCCGGCCGGCACCGCGGTGCTCGTCACCGGTTCCCAGGCCCTGGCCGACGTCGTCGCGGAGGCCGGACTGGTCCCGGTCCGCGCCCAGTCCGACGAGCCCCGCGCCGTGATCCAGGGCTTCGACCCCGGCCTGGGCTGGGCCGAGCTGGCCGAGGCCGCGTACACGCTGGCCGACCCGGACGTGCTGTGGGTCGCGACCAACACCGACCGCACCATTCCGCAGGCCCGCGGTCTGGCGCCCGGCAACGGCACGCTCGTGGCCGCCGTGGCGGCCACGACGGCGCGGCCGCCGGTCGTGGCCGGCAAGCCGGAGGCCCCCATCTTCCGCACCGCCGCCGAGCGCGCGGGCAGCGCCCGGCCCGTGGTGCTGGGGGACCGGCTGGACACCGACATCCGGGGCGGCAACGCCGCCGGCTTCGCGACGATCGCGGTCCTCACCGGGGTGGACACCGTGCACACGATCCTCGCCGCGTGCACCGCGGAGCGCCCGGACCACGTCGTCGGGACCCTGCACGCGCTCTTCGAGCCTTATCCCGAGGTCGAGGTCGCGTCCTCCGCCGGAGCGCACTCCGCGCGCTGCGGAGCGGCGGAGGCCGAGACCGACGGCACGCGGCTGCGGATCCGCGGCGCCCAGGACGACCTCGACGCCTGGCGGGCCGCGTGCGCGGCCTGGTGGGCGGCGCACCCCGACACCGACGTCCCCGTGGTCCCGGACCCCGAGTGGGAGGCGGGCGAGTGACCGGGGGCGCCGGGGCGCAGCGCCCGGCCGGGGACGACGGCCCAGCCCTGCGCCCGACCGGTCACGCCCGGGTGGACGCCGTGCTGGACCGTGCCGGTGAGCTGGAGGCGCTGCCCGTCGCGGAGCACCCCGGCCGCTACGACGAGCTGCACGCGGCACTCGTCGCCGAGCTCGACGCCGAGCCCGGCACGGTCCCCGCCGGCCTCGTGCCGCGACCCGGCACCGGACAGGAGGAGGCGGCGCACCGGTGAGCTCCCGTCTCGACCAGGAGCTGACCGCGCGGGCGCTGGCCCGCTCCCGCACGGTCGCCGCCCGGTGGATCGGCGAGGGCCGGGTCCTCGTGAACGGCCGCCCCGCGACCAAGCCCTCCGTCCGGGTCGGCCCCGAGGACCTGCTGGAGGTCCGGCCCGCGGACGTCCCGGACTACGTCAGCCGGGCCGGGCACAAGCTCGCCGGAGCGCTCGCGGCCTTCCCGGACATCGGCGTGGCGGGCAAGCGGTGCCTCGACGCCGGCGCCTCGACGGGCGGGTTCACCGACGTGCTGCTGCGACGGGGCGCCCGGGAGGTGGTCGCCGTGGACGTGGGCCACGACCAGCTCGACCCCTCGCTCCGGGCCGACCCCCGGGTGCGGGTGCTGGAGGGCATGAACGTGCGCTGGATGCGCCCCGAGGACATCGGCGGCCCGGCGGAGCTCACGGTCTGCGACCTGTCCTTCATCTCGCTCACCCTGGTCCTGGAGCCGCTGGCGGCGGCCACGGTGCCGGGCGGTGACCTCGTGCTCATGGTCAAGCCGCAGTTCGAGGTCGGTGCCGAGCGCCTCGCGCGCACGGGGGTGGTCACGAGCGAGCAGGAGCGGGCCCGGGCCGTCGAGGCCGTGGCCGCCGCCGCCCGGGCCCACGGACTGTCGGTCCGGGGCCGGGAGCGCAGCCCGCTGCCGGGCCAGGACGGCAACCACGAGTTCTTCCTGTGGTGCCGCCGGGACCAGCCGTCCTGACTGTCCCCGCCCTCGCGTAGGGTGGTGAGCGGTGCCCGGTCCGCGGGCACGGCGTGCGCCACGGGCCGGTCCCGGTCCTGACGACGCCCGCGCGCACCGAGCAGTCGAGAACGGGAGGACCCGGTGAGCAGAAAGATCCTGGTCATGGCCCACATGGGCCGGCAAGAGGCCAAGGACGCCGCCCGCGACTCCTGTCTCCAGCTGCACGAGGCCGGCCTGGTGCCGGTGATCTCGCGGGCGGACCTCGAGGCGCTCCAGGAGGACGCGGAGCCGCTCGCGCCCGTGGAGGTCATCGAGGAGGACGTCTCCCTGCGGGAGATCGAGCTCGTCATGGTGCTCGGCGGGGACGGGTCCATCCTGCGCGCCGCCGAACTGGTGCGCAGCGTGGACACCCCGCTGCTCGGGGTCAACCTGGGCCACGTGGGCTTCCTCGCCGAGAGCGAGCGCTCCGACCTGCGCGAGTCCGTGGAGGCCATCGTGGACGGGCGCTACACGGTGGAGCAGCGCATGACGATCGACGTCACCGTGTGGCAGGGCGAGAAGAAGGTCCTGCACACCTGGGCGCTGAACGAGGCCTCGGTGGAGAAGGGCGACCGCGAGAAGATGGTCGAGGTGGTCATCGAGGTGGACCGCCGGCCGCTGAGCACCTTCGGGTGCGACGGTGTGGTCCTCGCCACCCCGACCGGCTCCACCGCCTACGCGTTCTCCGCAGGCGGGCCCGTGGTGTGGCCAGAGGTCGAGGCGCTGCTCATGGTGCCCCTCAGCGCCCACGCCCTGTTCTCCCGGCCCCTGGTCATCTCCCCGAACTCCATGATGGCCGTCGAGGTCCTCACCCGCACCGACGCCCGCGGCGTGCTGTGGTGCGACGGCCGCCGGACCACCGAGCTGCCGCCGGGCTCCCGGATCGAGGTGGTGCGCTCCCCGAAGGCGGTCAATCTCGCGCGGATGCACCTCACCCCCTTCTCGGAGCGGCTCGTGCGGAAGTTCGAGCTGCCCACGAGCGGCTGGCGGGGGCCGGTGCCCCCGCACGAGGCGGCCGCGGCGCGGACCACGGCCCTGCCCGTCGTCCGCGGCGACGAGGCGCAGGAGCAGCAGAAGTCCACCGTCGGGCACGAGATGCCGCACGAGCCGGACGCCCCGGCGCCCACCGTACCCACGACGAGTCCGGGGAGGCCGGCTGAATGATCGAGGAGATCCGCATCCACGACCTCGGGGTCATCACCGACGCCGTGCTGCCCCTCGGCCCGGGGCTGAGCATCCTCTCCGGTGAGACCGGCGCGGGCAAGACCATGGTGGTGACCGCCCTCGGGATGCTGCTGGGCAACCGCTCCGACGCCGGCGCCGTGCGCTCCGGGGCGCCCAAGGCCGTCGCCGAGGCCGTCGTGCGGGTGCCGGCCGGCCATCCCGCCGCGGTCCTCGTCGAGGACGCCGGCGGCGCGGTCGACGTCGAGGCCGTCGGGGACGCCGAGGAGGCCCTCGTCACCGTCGCGCGGACGGTGACCGCGGAGGGGCGCAGCCGCGCCCACGTCGGTGGCCGCTCCGCTCCCGTGGGCACCCTCTCCGCGGTGGGCCAGACCCTGGTGGCGGTGCACGGCCAGTCCGACCAGCTGCGGCTGAGGTCCCCGGCCGCCCAGCGCCACGCCCTGGACCAGTACGCGGGGGAGGAGCTGGCCGCCGAGCTGCGCCGCTACCGGGAGCGCCTCGCCGAGTACCGCTCCGTGCAGCAGACCCTGCGCGAGGTCACCGAGCACGGCCGCGAACGCGCCCTCGAGGCGCAGAGCCTGCAGGGCGCCCTCGAGGAGATCGACGCCGTGGACCCCCAGCCCGGCGAGGACGAGCGCCTCGACCAGGAGAGCCAGAAGCTGACCAACCTCGAGCAGCTGCGCGCCGCCGCCCTCACTGCCCACGCCGCTCTGAGCGGCGGGGAGTTCGCCGACGCCGACACCCCGGACGCGACCGCCCTCGTGGCGGCGGCGCACCGGGCCCTGGAGCAGGAGGCCGGCTCCGACCGTGATCTCGAGGAGCTCTCGGGGCGGGTCGCCGAGCTGGCCGTGCTCGTCAACGACATCGCCGCGGACCTCTCGGGATACGCCTCGGGGCTCGACGACGAGGGCCCCGCCCGCCTGGCCGAGGTGGAGTCCCGGCGGGCCAAGCTCAAGTCCCTGACCCGCAAGTACGGCGCCACCGTGGACGAGGTCCTCGACTGGGCGGGGCGCTCGCGGGCGCGCCTCGACGAGCTGACGGACGACCCCGCGCGGGAGCAGGAGCTCCGGGCGCGGCTCGAGCAGCTGCACGCCGAGCTGAGCGAGCTGGCCGCGCGGATGACCGAACGGCGCCGGGACGCCGCCCACCGGCTCTCCGGGGCCGTCAGCTCCGAGCTCACGGCACTGGCCATGCCCAACGCCTCCCTCGTCATCGAGGTCGAGCCCACCGAGGAGTTCTCCGGCCACGGGAGGGACGAGATCTCGTTCCTCCTCAGACCGCACGCCGCCGCCGCGCCCCGGCCCCTCGGCAAGGGCGCCTCCGGCGGTGAGCTGTCCCGTCTCATGCTCGCCATCGAGGTGGTCCTCGCCGCCGTGGACCCTGTGCCCACCTTCGTCTTCGACGAGGTGGACTCGGGGGTGGGCGGCAAGGCCGCCGTGGAGATCGGCCGCCGGCTGAAGATGCTCGCCCAGCACGTCCAGGTCCTCGTGGTGACGCACCTGCCGCAGGTCGCGGCGTTCGCCGACCAGCACATCCTCGTCACCAAGAGCACGGACGCCACGGTCAGCGACGTGCGCGTGCTCGACGCGGAGGAGCGCGTGGTGGAGCTCGCCCGCATGCTCGCCGGCCACGAGGACTCCGCGGCGGCCCGTGAGCACGCCCGGGAGCTCGTCCGCGGCGCGGTGCTCTGAGGTGCCGCCGCCCGGTGATCCCCAGCACGCAACCGACGTCCTGAGCGGACAAGAATGATAGGGTCGAATTCCGTGGTGAATGCAAACGAAGCCGCCCACGAGGCCGGCGCACAGCAGACCGAAAACCAGCGACCGGGCAAGGTGACCCGCCAGATCTTCGTGACGGGCGGCGTGGCCTCCTCCCTCGGCAAGGGCCTGACGGCCTCGTCCCTCGGGATGCTGCTGCGGGCGCGCGGGCTCTCCGTGACGATGCAGAAGCTGGATCCGTACCTCAACGTCGATCCGGGCACCATGAACCCCTTCCAGCACGGCGAGGTCTTCGTGACCGACGACGGGGCGGAGACCGACCTCGACATCGGCCACTACGAGCGGTTCCTCGACGAGAACCTCGACGCCTCGGCGAACGTGACCACCGGACAGGTGTACTCCACGGTCATCGCCAAGGAGCGCCGCGGCGAGTACCTCGGGGACACCGTCCAGGTCATCCCCCACATCACCGACGAGCTGAAGAACCGCATGCGCCGCCGCGCGCAGGGCGACGACCAGCCGGACATCATCATCACCGAGATCGGCGGCACGGTCGGCGACATCGAGTCCCAGCCGTTCCTCGAGGCCGCGCGGCAGGTCCGCCAGGACGTCGGCCGCCGCAACGTGTTCTACCTGCACGTCTCCCTGATCCCGTACATCGGTCCTTCGGGCGAGCTGAAGACCAAGCCGACCCAGCACTCCGTGGCGGCGCTGCGCGGGCTCGGCATCCAGCCGGACGCGCTGGTGCTGCGCTCCGACCGGCAGGTGCCGGACACGATGCTGCGCAAGATCGGCAACGCCTGCGACGTCGACCACGACGCCGTGATCTCCTGCCCCGACGCCCCGAGCATCTACGACATCCCCCGGACCCTGCACAGCCAGGGGCTCGACACCTACATCCTCGACTACCTGGGGCTGGACTACCGGGACGCGGACCTGGCGCAGTGGGAGCGGCTGCTCAAGGCCGTGCACGAGCCCTCCCACTTCGTCACGGTGGCCATGGTCGGCAAGTACATCGACCTGCCGGACGCCTACCTGTCGGTCTCCGAGGCCCTGCGGGCCGGCGGCTTCGCCAACGACGCCCGCGTGAAGATCAAGTGGGTGGCCTCGGACCTGTGCGAGACGCCGGAGGGCGCCCAGCGCGAGCTCGGCGACGTCGACGCGATCTGCGTCCCCGGGGGCTTCGGCATCCGCGGCATCGAGGGCAAGCTCGGCACCCTGCGCTTCGCCCGGGAGCACCGCATCCCGACCCTCGGGCTGTGCCTGGGCCTGCAGTGCATGGTCATCGAGTTCGCCCGCTCGGAGCTCGGCCTGGCGGGGGCCTCCTCGACCGAGTTCGAGCCGGAGACCGCCCACCCGGTCGTGGCGACCATGGACGAGCAGAAGCAGTTCGTCGAGGGTGCCGGTGACCTGGGCGGCACCATGCGGCTCGGCCTCTACGACGCGCAGCTGCGGCCCGGGTCCGTCGTGGCCGGCGCCTACGGCTCCACCGAGGTCAAGGAGCGCCACCGTCACCGCTACGAGGTCAACAACGAGTACCGGGAGCGCCTCGAGGAGGCGGGGCTCGTGATCTCCGGGACCTCTCCGGGCGGCACCCTCGTGGAGTTCGTGGAGCTGCCCGCCGACGTCCACCCGTACTACGTGGGCACCCAGGCGCACCCCGAGCTCATGTCCCGCCCGACCCGCCCGCACCCGCTGTTCGACGGGCTCGTCAAGGCGGCCCTCGAGCGCCGTGAGGCCGAGGGCCGCTGAGCCCCCGCCCGTCACCGCACGGGCGTCCCGGTGCAGGCGCCGGTCCTCGCGAGGACCGGCGCCTGCACCGTCTCCCCATCCGCACCCCGCCCGCCGCTCCCGTCGCCCCGCGACGGCGGCCGTTCCGAAAGAGACCCCATGGACATCCGCCACCTCGCACCCGAGGAGCTCTCCGACCAGCTCAGCGACCGCCGCACGGTGGCCTCCGAGACGGTCTACGAGGGCTTCATCTGGGACGTCCGGCGCGACGAGTTCGAGCTCGCCAGGGGGGAGGACCCGCTGCGGCGCGACTACATCACCCACCCCGGCGCCGTGTCCGTGCTCGTGCTCAACGACCGCGACGAGGTGTTCCTGATCAACCAGTACCGCCGGCCGGTCGGGATGACCATGTGGGAGATCCCCGCCGGCCTGCTCGACGTCGAGGGGGAGGACCCCGCCGTGGCGGCCCAGCGGGAGCTCGCGGAGGAGGCCGACCTGCGGGCCGAGCGCTGGGACGTGCTCGTGGACTTCCACAACAGCCCCGGTTCCTCCTCGGAGGCCAACCGGATCTTCCTGGCCCGTGGTCTCAGCGACGTCCCGGACCACGAGCTCCACGAGCGGGACGGCGAGGAGGCGGAGATCCACGGGGCGTGGGTCCCGCTCGACGGAGCGGTGCGGGCGGTGCTGGAGGGCCGGCTGAACTCGCCCGCCGCGGTGATCGGGGTCCTCGCCGCCCACGCCGCCCGGGCGGAGGGCTACCGGTCCCTGCGCCCGGCCGACGCCCCGTGGCCCGGTCACCCCGACCTCCGGTGACCGGCATCCCCACCGACGGGACGTCCGGGACCTCGCCCGGCGCCCCGTCCGGTGACCACCCCGGCGCCCCGTCCGGTGACCACCCCGGCGACGCGCTCGACCGCGCCCTGGAGCGCTATCTGCAGCACCTGGCCGTCGAACGGGGGCTGGCCGCCAACACGCTGGCCGCCTACCGCCGGGACCTGCGCCGCTACGCCGAGCACCTCCGCGAGCGGACGGACCCGCCCGTGACCACCCCGGAGGGCATCACCACCGGTCACGTGCGCGACTTCCTCCGGGACCTGTCCGCCGGGTCGCAGGACAGCGCGCCCCTGAGCACCCGCAGCGCCGCCCGCACCCTCGTCGCGGTCCGGGGCGCCCACCGGTTCTGGGTCCTCGAGGGGATGACGCGCACGGACCCCGCGGCCCCCGTCCAGCCGCCCACGCCCGGGATGCGCCTGCCCAAGGCCGTCCCGGTCGAGCAGGTCACCGCGCTGCTCGAGTCGACCGGCACCGACACCCCCCAGCAGCTGCGCGACCGGGCGCTGCTGGAGCTGCTCTACTCGACGGGCGCCCGGATCTCGGAGGCGACCGGCCTCGACGTCGACGACCTCTCCCGGGCCGTGCGCCGCAGCGGGGAACCGGAGGAGAGCGGCGCGGGGATGCCCTTCGTGCGGCTGTTCGGCAAGGGCGGCAAGGAACGGATGGTGCCGCTGGGCTCCTGGGCCGTGCGCGCCGTCGACGAGTGGCTCGTGCGGGGCCGGCCCGCGCTCGCCGCCCGGGGACGAGGCACCCCCGCGCTGTTCCTCAACGCCCGGGGCGGGCGGATCAGCCGCCAGACGGCGTGGACCACGGTGAAGAGCGCGGCGGAGCGGGTGGGCCTGGGCGACCGGATCACCCCGCACACGCTGCGGCACTCCTTCGCGACCCACCTCCTCGAGGGCGGCGCCGACCTGCGGGTCGTCCAGGAGCTGCTCGGCCACGCGTCGGTCAGCACCACCCAGGTCTACACCCTGGTGACCGTCGACTCCCTGCGCGAGGTCTACGCCGCAGCCCACCCCCGCGCCCGGTAGCCGGGGCGGGTCACCGGCAGCGCGTCCCGGCGGGGTCACACACGCGCCGGTGCTTTCGGGAAGGCCCGCCCGCGGCCTAGCCTGGACGCACGCCCGAGCGCTCCGCTCGGCGGACGGACGGGGACGTCATGCGCGAGACCACGCGGCACAGCACACGGCAGACCACGCAGCCCAGCACGCGGAGGACCGGGCGGACGGGCCGGACGCTGCTCGTCCTGCTGTTCGCCCTCGGACTGGCCTTCCCGGGACTGGTCTTCCCCGGCCTCGGCACCCCGGTGTTCGGGGCCACGGCGATCCAGGCCGAGCACCAGCGGCTCGGGGGAGCGGACGGCCGGCTCGGCCGGGCCCTGGGGGCCGAGCGGTGCGGGCTCGTCCGGGGCGGCTGCTACCAGAAGTTCGAGCGCGGGACCATCCACTGGTCCCCGCGGACCGGGGCCCGTCCCACGTGGGGTGCGATCCGTGCCGCGTGGGCCGCGCAGGACCACGAGCGGGGGCCGCTGGGCTACCCCGTGGGCCGTGAGGTGTGCGGACTGCGCGACGCCGGCTGCCACCAGGCCTTCGAGGGCGGGGTCGTGGTGTGGTCGCGGCCGAGCGGGGCGCATCCCACCGGCGGCGGCATCCGGGCGGCCTGGCTGCGCCACGGCGCGGAGCACGGCGCCCTGGGATATCCGGTCTCGGCGGAGTCCTGCACGGGCGGCGGCTGCCGGCAGACCTTCCAGCGCGGGTCCGTCAGCTGGGCCCGCGGCGCCGGGACCCGGGTGGTCCGGGAGATCGACCGTGCCGCGTCGGTGTACGTCGTCGTCAACAAGCGCCGCCCCCTCGACCCGGCCGACCACGTGCCGCGCCCCCTCGAGTCCGTGGGCGGGCAGCTCCTGCGGGCGGACGCCGCCGCGGCGTTCCGGCGGATGCAGCGGGCCGCGGCGGCGGACGGGGCTCCTCTGACCGCGGTCAGCGGCTACCGCTCCTACGCCACGCAGGCCGGCCTCTACCGCGACTACGTGGCGCGCTACGGGCAGGCGCAGGCGGACCTGATCTCGGCGAGGCCCGGTCACAGCGAGCACCAGACCGGGCTGGTCATGGACATCGGCGACCCGAGCGGGGAGTGCGGTCTGCAGAGCTGCTTCGAGGGGACCCCGGCCGGGGCGTGGGCGCGCGAGCACGCCCACGAGCACGGCTTCGTCGTGCGGTATCCCCGCGGCCGGACCGCGACCACCGGCTACGCCTACGAGCCGTGGCACCTGCGCTACGTCGGCGTGCACGTGGCCTCCGGCATGGTCGACCAGGACATCCCCACGCTCGAGCACTACATGGGGCTGCCCGCGGCGCCCACCTACTGAGCCCGCCGCGTCCCGCCCGGAGGTCTCCCGTCCGGACCGTCGCGGGACGGGAGCGGACCGGCGGCGACGGGCAGGGGGCGGGTCCCCGGACCCGCCCCCTGCCCGTCGCGCTACAGGTGCCGCTCGTCCGGGCCGTTGTACTCGGACAGCGGGCGGATCAGGGAGTTGGCGGCCACCTGCTCCATGACGTGGGCGGTCCAGCCGGTGATCCGGGCGGCCACGAACAGCGGGGTGAACGTGGGGATGTCGAAGCCCATGAGCCAGTAGGTGGGACCGGCGGGGTAGTCGAGGTTGGGCTTGATGCCCTTCGCCTGGTCCATGGACCGCTCGAGCCCGTTGTACAGGCCCAGCAGCTCGCCCCGGCCGTAGTGGGCGACCATCGTGTCCAGGGCCGCCTTCATGGTGGGCACCCGCGAGTCACCGTGCTTGTACACACGGTGGCCGAAGCCCATGACCTTCTTCTTCGCCGCCAGGGCCTCGTCCATCCAGGCCTTGGCGCGGGTCTCGGCCTCGGCCTCGGTCTCCTCCTTGCGGATGCCCAGTTCCACGAACGTCTCCATGACGGCCTCGTTGGCCCCGCCGTGCAGCGGGCCCTTGAGCGCGCCGATGGCGGCCGTGACCGCCGAGTGCAGGTCCGACAGGGTCGAGGTCACCACCCGGGCCGTGAACGTCGAGGCGTTGAAGGAGTGCTCGGCGTAGAGGATCATCGACACGTTGAACGCCTCGACGACCTTGGGGTCGGCCTCCTCGCCGAAGGCCATCCACAGGAAGTTCGCCGAGTAGTCGAGGTCGTCGCGCGGCTCCACCACGTCCTGGCCGCGGCGTCGGCGCTGGTCGTAGCAGACGACGGCGGGCATCGCCGCGAACAGCTTCTGCGCCTTGGCCAGGTTCGCCGCGGGGGAGGAGTCCTCGGCCTGCGGGTCCTGGGCGCCCAGGACGGAGGCCGCGGTGCGGCACACGTCCATGGGGTGGCAGGTGGTCGGCAGGGCGTCGATGATCGCCTTGAGCTCGGGCGTCAGCGCCCGGTGCTCCCGCTCCCGGGCCCGGAACTCCGCCAGCTCCTCGTCCGTGGGCAGCTCGCCGTTCCACAGCAGCAGGGCGACCTGCTCGAAGGAGCAGTTCGCCGCGAGCTCCTGGACGGGATAGCCGCGGTAGAGCAGGGAGTTGGTGTCCGGGTTGACCTTGGAGATGGCCGTGTAGTCGGCGACGACGCCGGCCAGTCCCTTGTGGACCTCGCTCTGGGTCTCGGTCATGGTGGTCTCCTTCACGTGGTCGGTGCGGTGGGTGCGGTCAGTGGTGCAGCCCGGGGACCTCGAAGTCGAAGACCCCGGAGTCGAACTGGTTGTACCCGTTGTAGTCCACCAGTTCGTAGAGCCGGGCGCGAGTGAGCATCTCCGGCACGGCCGCCTCCTGGGTGCCGTCGGTGCGGAGGGTGTCCAGCACGCGCTCCATGGCGCCCAGGGCGGCGCGCATCAGGGTCACCGGGTAGATGATCATGTTCACCCCGGCGTCCTGGAGCTGGTCGGCGGTGAACAGCTGCGACTTCCCGAACTCGGTCATGTTCGCCAGGATCGGCACGTCCACCGCGGCCCGCATCGCCTCGAACTCGGACAGGTCGGCCATGGCCTCGGGGAAGATCGCGTCCGCCCCGGCGTCCACCAGGGCCTTCGCCCGGTCGGTGGCGGCGTCCAGGCCCTCGACGCCGCGGATGTCGGTGCGGGCCATGATCAGGAAGTTCGGGTCCCGGCGGGCCTCGGCGGCGGCCCGGATCCGCTTGACGGCGGTGGCCAGGTCCACGACGTTCTTGCCGTCCAGGTGGCCGCAGCGCTTGGGGTTGAACTGGTCCTCGATGTGGCACCCGGCCAGGCCGGCGTTCTCGAGCTCCTGGACGGTGCGGGCCACGTTCATGGGCTCGCCGAAACCGGTGTCGGCGTCCACGAGGCACGGCAGATCGGTCACCCGGGCGATCTGCCCGGCCCGGGCGGCCACCTCGGGCAGGGCGGTGAGCCCGATGTCGGGGAAGCCGAGCTCGTTGGCGAGCACGGCCCCGGAGATGTAGACGCCGTCGAAGCCCTGCTCCTGGATGAGCTTCGTGGACAACGGGGTGTAGGCGCCGGGGAAGCGGACGGTGCGGGGGCCGGCCAGCATCTCGCGCAGGGCGATCCGCTTGGCCTCGGGGGTGGTGGTGGAGAACAGCATGGCTTAGAAGATTCCCTTCGTGCCGGTGCGCAGGGGATGCGAGGCGGTGACGTTGAGGGCGTCGAGCTCGCCGGCGCCCAGGGCCGGGAGGTTCTCGGCGGCGGCGATGAACCGGTCCAGCTCGTCGTCGGCGACGATCCCGGCGGCCAGCGTCCGCAGCTTGGTGACGTACTGCTCGCGGGCGAACGGGCGGGCGCCCAGCGGGTGTGCGTCGGCCACGGCGATCTCGTCGGTGATCACGGTGCCGTCGGTGAGGGTGATCTCCACCGACCCGCCAAAGGCCTTCTCGCTGATGTCCAGGGAGTGGTAGCGGCGGGTCCACTCGGGGTCCTCGGCGGTGGTCACCTTCTGCCACAGCTCGACGGTGTCCGGACGTCCGGCGCGCTCCGGGGCGTAGGAGTCCACGTGGTGCCAGGTGCCGTCCTGCAGGGCCACGGTGAAGATGTAGGGGATCGAGTGGTCGAGGGTCTCCCGCGATGCGGTGGGGTCGTACTTCTGCGGGTCGTTGGCCCCGGAGCCGATGACGTAGTGGGTGTGGTGGCTGGTGCGGATCACCACCGAGGTCACGTTGTCGGGGTCCTTTGCCTCGGGGTGCTCGCGGTGCAGCTTGCGGGCCAGGTCGATCCAGGCCTGCGCCTGGTACTCCGCCGAGTGCTCCTTGGTGTAGGTGTCCAGGATCGCGGCCTTGGCCTCCCCGGGGGCCGGCAGCGGGACCTCGTAGGCCGCACCCGGGCCGTCCAGCAGCCAGGCGATGACCCCGTCCTCGCCCTCGTAGATGGGGGTGGGGGAGGTCTGCCCGCGCATCGCGCGGTCCACGGCCTCCACGGCCATCTTCCCGGCGAAGGCCGGGGCGTGGGCCTTCCAGGTGGAGATCTCGCCCTTGCGGGACTGGCGGGTGGCGGTGGTGGTGTGCAGGCCCTGGCCGATGGCGTGGAAGACCGTCTCCACGGGCAGGCCGAGCAGGGTGCCGATCCCGGCGGCCGCGGAGGGGCCGAGGTGGGCGACGTGGTCGATCTTGTGGGCGTGCAGGCAGATCGCCTTCACGAGGTCCACCTGCAGCTCGTAGCCGGTGGCGATGCCGCGGACCAGGTCGTGGCCGGTGGCCCCCACGTGCTGGGCCACGGCCAGGATCGGGGGGATGTTGTCGCCGGGGTGGGAGTACTCGGCGGCCAGGAACGTGTCGTGGTAGTCGAGCTCGCGCACGGCCACGCCGTTGGCCCACGCCGCCCACTCGGGGGAGACCTTGCGGGTGGCGGTGTCCACGCCGTAGAGGCCCGAGCCCGTGCCGCCCGGGGTGGGCGCGTGGGCCAGGGCCTGGTCCCGGGCGGAGACGATCGGGTCGCGGTTGAGGGAGGCGATCGCGACCGAGGCGTTGTCCAGGACGCGGTTGATCACCATCTCCGTCACCTCGGGGGTGACCTCGACCGGGTCGGCGGCGACCTCGGCCATCTTCCAGGCCAGCTGCTCCTCGCGGGGCAGGTTGTCCTTGGACGGGTGGACGCGCACGGAATGGAGAACGGTCATGGGAGTTCCTCTCGTGGGGACGGACGACCGCTGGCGGCGGTCGATGGGGTGTCCGCGCTCAGCCGGCGGCCTCGAGCGGGGGAGCGGGCTGGACCCACTCCCGGACAGGGGTGGTCAGGACGGCCTGCAGCGAGTTGGCCAGGTGCACACGGGTCGCCGCCTCGGCGAGCTCCTCGGAGCCCTCCGCGACGGCGCGGGCGATCTGGGCGTGCTCGGCGGCGGCGCGCGCGAGCCGGTCGGGGTTGGTGCGGGAGAGCTTGCGCACCCGGGCCAGGTGCAGGCGCAGGGAGCGCTGGGCCGCGGTGAGGTACGGATTGGCCGTGGCCTCGTCGATGGCGCGGTCCATGCGCTCCACGAGGTCGTAGTACCCGGCCCGGTCCGTGCCCGGCCCGTGGAGCTGGGCCACGACCGCCTCGAGCTCGGCGGCCAGCTCCTGGAACGCGACGGGGTCGCGGCGCCGGGCGGCCAGCCGGGCCGCCCGGCAGTCGAGGGCCTCCCGCAGCTCGAACAGGGCGCGGACGTCCTCGAGGGAGACCTGGGAGACCACGACGCCGCGGCCCCGGTGCGCCTCCGCGAGACCGTCGGCGGTGAGCCGGCTGAGGGCCTCGCGGATCGGCGTGCGCGAGATGCCGAAGCGCTCCGACTGCTCGACCTCGCCGAGCACCTGGCCCGGGAGCAGCCGCCACTCGACGATGTCCTCGCGCAGGGCCTCGTAGGCGCGGTCGCTGGCTCGCACGGCTCCCTCCTCGCTCTTGTCGCCCGCGACGGGGAGTGCGCCGCGGACTCTGGGTGACAGGCATCACAATGCACGAGCATTGTATACACAGTTCGGTGCAGTTGACGAGGGATTTGGTCCGGATCGGCTCGATCGTGCATCTGTGTATACAGAGGTCTTGTCGTGTGTGACCTGCACCACTAGGGTGTCCGGCAGGACCGCAACCCCTGGGAGGGACCCATGAGCACCGACCACCGAACACCGCCGCCGGCCGAGGGCTACGCGGAGGTCTACCGCCGCAGCGTGCAGGACCCGGAGGGGTTCTGGCTCGACGCCGCCCGCGCCGTGGACTGGGTGCGCGAGCCCACCACCGCCCTCGACGACACCGCAGCCCCGCTCTACCGCTGGTTCCCCGACGGCGAGCTCAACACCTCCTACAACGCCCTCGACCGACATGTGGAGGCCGGTCACGGCGAGCGCACCGCGCTCGTCTACGACTCCGCTGTGCTGGGGGTCCAGGAGCGGTTCAGCTACGCGCGCCTGCGGGACGACGTCGCCCAGTTCGCCGGGGCGCTCGCCGCCCGGGGGGTGGGCAAGGGCGACCGGGTGCTCGTCTACCTCCCGATGATCCCGCAGGCCGTCGTGGCGATGCTCGCCTGCGCCCGGCTGGGTGCGGTGCACTCGGTGGTCTTCGGCGGGTTCGCCCCGAAGGAGCTCGCCTCCCGCATCGACGACTCCCGGCCGGTCGTGGTGGTGACCACGACCGGCGGGGTGGAGCCGAGGCGGCGGATCGAGTACATCCCGGCCATCGAGGAGGCCCTGCGGCTCGCCGAGCACGCCCCCGGGACGGTGCTGGTGCACGAGCGCCCGGGGTTCGAGACGACGCTCGAGGACGCCCGGGGCCGGGCCGGGGCCGGCGGGCAGCCGGCCGTCGAGTGGCTCGACTGGGCGGAGGCCGTCGAGGGCGCCGAGCCCGCGGCGCCCGTCCCGGTCGCGGCCACCGACCCGCTCTACGTCCTGTACACCTCCGGGACCACCGGGACCCCCAAGGGCGTGGTCCGCGACAACGGCGGGCACGCCGTGGCCCTGACGTGGTCCATGCGCCACATCTACGACGTCGGCCCCGGCGAGGTGATGTGGACCGCGTCCGACGTCGGCTGGGTGGTGGGCCACTCCTACATCGTCTACGGCCCGCTCCTGGCCGGCGCCACGACCGTGCTCTACGAGGGCAAGCCCGTGGGCACCCCGGACGCCGGGGCGTTCTGGCAGCGCGTCGAGGACCACGGCGTCAAGGTGCTGTTCACGGCGCCCACGGCCCTGCGGGCCATCCGCCGGGCGGATCCCGAGGGCGAGCTGGTGCGCCGGCACGACATCGGCTCCCTGCGGGCCCTGTTCGTGGCGGGGGAGCGGCTCGACCCGGAGACGTACCACTGGGCCGCCCGGGTGCTGGGCGTCCCGGTCGTCGACCACTGGTGGCAGACGGAGACGGGGTGGGCCATCTGCGCCAACCCCTTCGGGATCGAGCGGCTGCCCCTGAAGGCCGGCTCGCCGTCCGTGCCGGTGCCGGGCTACCGGGTGGAGATCCTGGACCCGCTGGGCCGGCCGGTGGAGACCGGCGAGGAGGGCAACATCGCCCTGCGCCTCCCGCTGCCGCCGGGCACGCTCCCCACGCTGTGGGGCGACGACCAGCGGTTCGTGGACTCCTACCTCAGCGCGTTCCCCGGCTACTACGCCACGGGCGACTCCGGCCACGTGGACGAGGACGGCTACGTCTACGTCATGGGGCGCACCGACGACGTCATCAACGTCTCCGGGCACCGCCTGTCCACCGGGGCCATGGAGCAGGTCCTCGCCTCCCACCCGGCGGTGGCCGAGTGCGCCGTGATCGGGGTGGGGGACCCGCTGAAGGGCCAGCGGCCGTCCGGGTACGTGGTGCTCAAGACCGGTGCCGACGTCCCGCCGGAGCAGCTCCGGGAGGAGCTCGTGGCGCTCGTGCGCCGGCAGATCGGGGCGGTGGCGGACTTCAAGGACGTGGCCGTGGTGGAGGGGCTCCCCAAGACCCGCTCGGGGAAGATCCTGCGCAAGACCATGCGGCAGATGGCCGACGGCGAGGACTACACCGTGCCCTCGACGATCGAGGACGCCTCCGTGCTGGAGGCCCTCGAGGGCGTGCTGCGCCCGCCGAGCGGTTCGTGACGCTCCGGCGCACGGCACGGGGTCAGCGGCCGGGGGAGACGTCCTGCCCGGCCCAGCCGTACTCGAGCTCGGGCCGCCCGGGGGTGCCGTGGCGCGGGCGGCGCTGCACGAGGCCCCGGGCCGTCAGGTGCTCGAGGTAGCGCCGCGCCGTGACCCGGGACAGCGTGCTGCGCTCGGCGACCTCACCGGCCGAGAGCCACTCCCCGCCCCGGATCAGCGCGGTGACGGACTCGAGGGTCTGCGGGGACAGGCCCTTGGGCGCGTCCGGGCGGGTGGGCGCGCCCAGGGCCGCGAACGCGCGGTCCACCTCCGCCTGGCCCACCGTCCCGGCCGCGCCCAGGGCGGAGCGGTAGCGCCGGTAGGCGTCGAGCTTCTCCTCGAACACGGCGTAGGTGAAGGGCTTGATGAGGTAGCCGACCACGCCCAGGGTGCTCGCGGCCCGGACGGTCGCCACGTCCCGGTGCGCCGTGATCACCAGCAGGTCCACCGTCTCGCCGCGGGCGCGCAGGGTCCGTGCCACGTCGAGACCGGACATGTCCGGCAGGTTCACGTCCAGCAGCACCAGGTCCACGGGTCGCCCCGCCCGCCGGGCGGCCTGCACGGCCTGCACGGCCGTCCGCCCGGACACGGCGGTGGCGGCCGCCTCGAAGCCCGGTGAGCGCTCGACGTACTGGGCGTGGGCGGCGGCGGTGAGCGGCTCGTCGTCGACGACCAGGACGCGGACCGGCGCGCTCACGGGGCCCGCCCCGCCGCGGCGTCGCGGGCCACCGGGACGGTCACCGTGAACACGGCCCCGCCGTCGTTGCGGTGCTCGATCCGCGCGCCCCACCGCTCGACGACCTCCCGCACCAGGTGCAGGCCCACGCCGCGGCCCTCCGGGCCGGCCGGCTTCGTGGTGACGCCGAGCTCGAACACCTCCCGGGCGAGGTCGTCGGGGACCCCCATCCCGGTGTCGGCGACGGTGATCACGACCGCGTCCCGGGCGGGGTCCGCGGCGTCGGGCGCCCGGGCGATCTCGACCTCGACGACCGGGCGGACCCGGTCGGCGTTGGCCGCGGCGGCCTCGACGGCGTTGTCGACGAGGTTGCCGACGAGGGTCACGAGGTCGGCGGGGGAGACGGGGATCCGGGGCGCGTCCGGGTCGACGACGACCTCCAGCTCCACGCCGCGCTCGTGGGCCGCGGCGGTCTTGCCGACCAGCAGGGCCGCGAGGAACGGGTCGTCGAGGTGGGCGAGGAGGTCGTCGGACAGCACCCGGGTGCGCACCATGTCCGCCGAGGCGAAGCCGAGGGCCTCCTCGTCCCGGCCGAGCTCCAGCAGGGAGACGACCGTGTGCATGCGGTTGGCGTGCTCGTGGGTCTGGGCCCGCAGCGCCCCGGCCAGCGTCGCGGTGGCGCGCAGCTGTCCCGAGAGCCGCGAGATCTCGGTGTGGTCCCGCAGGATCACGATCGTGCCGCGCCCCGCGAGCGCTCCGCGGGCCGGGAGGGCCGAGACGATGAGGGTGCGCTCCCCGACCACGAACCACTGCTCCTGCACGGGCGCGCCGGCGCGCAGGAGGACCGCCAGCGCGTCCGGCAGGTCCAGGTCCGCGACGGGGAGGGGTTCGTGCCGGGCCGGTCCCGGGGTCGCCGGCGCCCGGACCCCGAGCAGCTCCCGCGCCCGGGCGTTGAGCACCTGCACCGCGCCGGTCGTGTCCACGAGCAGGAGGCCCTCCGTGGCCTCGTTGAGCACGGCGTCGTGCAGCGCGTGCACCTGGGCGAGCTCCTCCGGCCCCCAGCCGTGGGTGACCCGGCCCAGGTACCGGGAGCCGAGGGCCGCGACCGTCGCCGACGCGGCCAGCAGCAGCAGCCCGACGAGGAGCACCGCCGGCAGCTGGGCGAGCGCCTGCTGCGAGACGGCCTCGAGGAGGACACCGGTGGCCACGAGCGCCACGACCGTGCCGTCCCCGTCCCGGACCGGGGCGATCGTGCGCACGGAGGGGCCGAGGTTGCCGCGCTCCGTGCTGGTCCAGGTCTGCCCGGCGAGCGCGTGCGAGCGGTCCCCGCGGTAGGCCTCGCCGACCGAGGAGGGCAGGGGGTGCGTCCAGCGGGTGCCGTCCGGGGCCATGATCGTGACGAAGTCGAGGTCCGTGTCCGCGAGCAGCCGGTCCGTGAGCGGCTGCAGCACGGCGTGCGGGTCCGGCCCGCCCACCGCCTCGAGCACGTACGGGTCGTCCGCGAGGGCCGTGGCGAGGACCCGGGTCACCGCCTCGGCGCGCTCCACGACCGCGCCGCGCTCGTGGGCGAACAGGACGAGGGAGACGGCGAGGGTCACCAGCGCGACGACGGCGAGCTGCATCAGGAAGAAGCGCCGGGCCAGGGACATGTCCGCTCCTTGATCTCCCGGTCGTCCCTCCCTCTCTTGTGGTGGGCGTCACGACCATTATGACCACAACACGACAGGGCGCCGGGCCGCGGTGAGACTCGTCACATCGGCCCGATCCCGGGTCCCGCGCTCCACCCCACCGCGCTACCCACCCGAACCGGAGGACAAGCATGGCCACCGTCGCCACGGACCCCGTCGACCCGCAGCCGCCCGCCCAGAAGCAGAAGAAGGACAGGACGCACTACCTGTACGTCTTCGTGATCGTCGCCGTCGTCGCCGGCGCCGTCCTGGGCCTCCTGGCCCCCGAGTTCGCCCAGACGCTCAAGCCGGTCGGCACCGCGTTCATCGCCCTGATCAAGATGATGATCGCCCCCATCATCTTCTGCACGATCGTCCTGGGCGTCGGCTCCATCGCCAAGGCGGCGACCGTCGGCAAGGTCGGCGGCCTGGCCCTGGCCTACTTCATGGCGATGTCCACCATGGCACTGGGCATCGGCCTGGTGGTGGGCAACCTCATCCACCCGGGCGAGGGCCTGAACATCCAGGGCTCGGAGTACGAGGTCACGGACGCGGGCCACGGCGACGGGGAGGGCGGGACCATCGGGTTCCTGCTCGGCATCATCCCCACGTCCCTGCTGTCCTCCCTGACCGAGGGCAACATCCTGCAGACCCTGTTCGTGGCGCTCATCGTGGGCTTCGCGCTGCAGCAGATGGGCCCGGCCGGCAAGCCCGTGCTCAAGGCCGTCGGCTACGTCCAGGCCCTGGTCTTCCGGATCCTGATCATGGTCATGTGGGTCGCCCCCATCGGGGCGTTCGGCGCGATCGCCGGTGTGGTCGGCGAGACCGGCGTCCAGGCCATCGTCTCGATGGCCACCCTGATGATCGCCTTCTACCTCACCTGCGTCCTGTTCATCGTGGTGGTCCTGGGCGGGCTCCTGAAGGCGGTCACGGGGATCAACATCTTCCGGCTCATGAAGTACCTGGGCCGCGAGTACCTGCTGATCTTCTCGACCTCCTCCTCCGAGGCGGCCCTGCCCCGGCTCATCGCCAAGATGGAGCACGTGGGCGTCTCCAAGCCCGTGGTCGGCGTCACGGTCCCGACCGGCTACTCCTTCAACCTGGACGGCACCGCCATCTACCTGACCATGGCCGCCCTCTTCGTCGCCTCCGCGATGGGCAGCCCGCTGGCCATCGGCGAGCAGATCTCCCTCCTGGTGTTCATGATCATCGCCTCGAAGGGCGCCGCCGGGGTCACCGGCGCCGGCCTGGCCACCCTGGCGGGCGGCCTGCAGTCCCACCGCCCCGACCTGGTCGACGGGGTCGGCATCATCGTCGGCATCGACCGCTTCATGTCCGAGGCCCGCGCCCTGACCAACTTCACCGGCAACGCCGTGGCCACCCTGCTGATCGGCAAGTGGACCCGCGAGATCGACCTCGTCCAGGTGGAGCGCGTGCTCTCCGGCCAGGACCGGTTCGACGAGTCCACCATGGCCGCCCACTCGCACGGCACCGCCGAGGACCGGCCCGCCACCGAGACCGCTCCCGGGGCCCGGGTGGAGGACTCCGTCGCGGAGAAGCTCGAGGCCGCGGCCGGCGCCGGAGCGCGCTGACCCGTCCCCGCACCGGGACCCGTGTCCGGCCCGCGCCCGCCGCGCCCCCGAGGGGGCGCGGCGGGCGCGGGCCGTCGTCGTCCGCCGGCTCCACCGTGCCCGGGAATTCGGGGCCGCCCGGCGGCGGCGGTACCCTGGTAGCTGATCGAGTCCAGGAAAACCCCAGGTCGGCCCGTCCGGCCCGGGCCGCCCCGTGCCCGGGGCCGGTCCGCCCGAGCGCGACCACGAACGAAAGAGCGGTGCCACGAGTGAGCCAGCAGAGC
Source organism: Kocuria sp. WN036 (assembly GCF_002287015.1). NCBI lineage: Bacteria > Bacillati > Actinomycetota > Actinomycetes > Micrococcales > Micrococcaceae > Kocuria > Kocuria sp. WN036. The sequence continues at coordinate 13,902 of NZ_NSKF01000030.1, read as the reverse complement.
GACGAGAGGAACCCCGGCACGGGCGAGGCCGGGACGGGAACCGTCGGCCTGACCGGCCGTCCCGCCCGCGACTTCCCCGAGCCGCCCGAGCTCTCCACCCACGGGCCCGCCCGGATCATCGCGATGGTCAACCAGAAGGGCGGGGTCGGGAAGACCACCTCGACCATCAACCTCGGCGCGGCGCTCGCCGAGCTGGGGCGCAAGGTCCTGCTCGTCGACTTCGATCCGCAGGGCGCCCTCTCCGCCGGCCTCGGCGCCAACCCGCACGAGCTGGAGCTGACGGTCTACAACGTCATGATGGACCGCTCCGTGGACGTCTGGGACGTGGTCCAGGAGACCGACGTCGAGGGCGTCGACCTGCTCCCCGCGAACATCGACCTCTCCGCGGCGGAGGTGCAGCTCGTCACCGAGGTGGCCCGCGAGCAGGTGCTGGCCAGTGCCCTGCGCAAGCTCGAGGAGCACTACGACGTCATCATCATCGACTGCCAGCCCTCGCTGGGGCTGCTGACGGTCAACGCGCTGACCGCCGCGCACGGGGTGGTCATCCCGCTCATCGCGGAGTTCTTCGCCCTGCGCGCCGTGGCGCTGCTCGTGGACTCCATCGAGAAGGTCCAGGACCGGCTCAACCCCCGCCTGCAGATCGACGGGGTGCTCGCCACGATGTTCGACTCCCGGACCCTGCACTCCCGCGAGGTCATGGCCCGGATCGTGGACGCCTTCGGCGACAAGGTCTTCGACACCGTCATCAAGCGCACCGTGAAGTTCCCGGACGCCACGGTGGCCGCCGAGCCCATCCTCTCCTTCGCCACGGCCCACCAGGGCGCCGAGTCCTACCGTCAGCTGGCGCGGGAGCTCATCTCGCGCGGCGGCGCACCCTGATGCACCCCGAGGAGCCGCCGGTCCCCGAGGGTCCCGGCGGCTTCGCGGTGCAGCTGGAGGACTTCGCGGGGCCCTTCGAGGTGCTGCTCTCCCTGATCGCCAAGCACGAGCTGGACATCACCCGGATCGCGCTGGCCACCGTCACGGACGAGTTCCTCCAGTACGTGCGCGCCCTGCACGAGATCGGCTCGCCCCGCGCCCTCGACGAGGCCAGCGAGTTCCTCGTGGTCGCCGCGACGCTCCTGGACCTCAAGGCCGCCCGGCTGCTGCCGCGCGGGGAGGTCGAGGACGAGGAGGACGTGGCCCTGCTGGAGGCGCGGGACCTGCTCTTCGCCCGGCTGCTGCAGTACAAGGCGTTCAAGGAGGTGGCCGTGCTGCTCGACGAGCGGATGCGGGCCGAGTCCACCCGCCTGCCCCGGTCGGTGCCGCTGGACCCGGAGGTGGCGGCCGTGCTGCCCGAGCTCGACTGGCGGACCACCCCGGAGCAGTTCGCCGCGATCGCCCGCTCCGTCTTCGTGCCCCGCCCCGGGGCGCCCGCGGAGGTCGGGGTGGACCACCTGCATGGGGCCGCCGTGACGGTCCGGGACGAGGCGGAGATCCTCGCCGGGCTGCTCGAGGACGGAGCCCCGCGCTCCTTCCGGGTGCTCGTCGCGGACGCCGGGTCCACCCTCGCGGTGGTCGTGCGGTTCCTGGCGCTGCTCGAGATGTACCGGGACGCGGTGCTCGAGCTCGCCCAGGAGCAGCCGCTGGGGGAGCTGACGGTCCGCTGGACCGGGGCGGGCACCGGGTGGACCGCCGACCGTCTGTCCGAGGACGCCGCGGGCCCGGCTGCCGTCGTCGCGGCCCCGGACGGGGTCCCGGCCGCCTCGGGGGCCCCGGCGTGAGCCCCGCGGCCGAGGACGGACCGGACCTCGAGGCGCTGCCCGGCGGGGTGCGGGCCGCCGTCGAGGCGATCCTGATGGTGGCCGACGAGCCCGTCAGCGAGTACGAGATCGCCGCCGCCCTCGTGGTCCCGGTCGCCACCGTGCAGCGGGTCCTCGACCGGCTCCGCGCGGAGTACGACGGCGTCGCCGCCGATCCGGGGTATGATGGGACGTTGGCGCCGCGTGGGTTCGAGCTGCGCAGCACCGGTGCCGGCTGGCGGATCCACTCGCGCAGCGAGTTCGCCCCCGTCGTCTCCGCGTTCGTCGCGGAGGGACAGACCGCCCGGCTGTCGCAGGCGGCCCTGGAGACCCTGGCCGTCGTGGCCTACCGCCAGCCCGTGAGCCGGGGACGCATCTCCGCGATCCGCGGGGTCAACGTCGACGGCGTCGTCCGCACGCTCGTGCAGCGAGGCCTGATCCGCGAGCTCGAGCGGGACGGCGAGTCCGGCGCCGTGCTCTACGGCACCACCACGTTCTTCCTGGAGAAGATGGGCATCGGCTCGCTCGACGAGCTCCCCGACATCGCCCCTCATCTGCCGGGCATCGACCAGATCGACCACTACGAGGACTGAGACACCACCATGGCCACTTCACGTTCATCATCCGGCCGCCCCGGGCCCGGCGGCCGCCGCGCCCCTGGCTCCCAGGGCGGCCAGAAGCCCCGCACCGGCCAGGGCGGCACGTCGTTCCAGGGCGGGAAGGGCGCTCCCGGCCGCGGCCCCGCCAAGGGTGGCGCAGCCAAGAGTGGCGCAGCCAAGGGGGGCGCCGGCAAGGGTGGCGCAGCCAAGGGCGGGTCCTCGACGGGCACCGGTCAGGACCGCGGGCCCCGCCCGTTCGCGTCCTCCGAGAAGAGCGCCCGGCGGATGCCCGCCACCCCGTACCGCCCGCCGCACCGCAAGCGCCGGCCCAAGAACCCGCCCGTGGACCGGCTCGACCAGCACGACCCGGACGGGGTGCGGCTGCAGAAGCTCATGGCCCAGGCCGGCGTGGCCTCGCGGCGCGTGTGCGAGGAGATGATCGAGGCCGGCCGCGTGCAGGTCAACGGGGAGACCATCACCGAGCTCGGCATCCGGGTGGACCCGGACACCGTCGAGATCCACGTCGACGGCGTCCGCGTGCAGCTCGACGAGAACCTCGTCTACTACGCCTTCAACAAGCCCGAGGGGGTGCTCTCCACCATGGAGGACCCCGAGGGCCGGCCGTGCGTGGCCGACTACCTCAACCAGCAGAAGAACGAGCGCGTCTTCCACGTGGGCCGCCTCGACGTGGAGACCGAGGGCCTCCTGCTGCTGACCAACGACGGCGAGCTCACCAACCGGCTCACCCACCCGTCCTACGAGGTCCCCAAGACCTACCTCGTGCAGGTCCGCGGGCCCATGGAGAAGGGCGTCGGCGCGGCCATGAAGGCCGGCATCGAGCTCGAGGACGGCATCGCCTCCGTGGACTCCTTCCGGCTCGTGGACTCCACCCCCGGCCACCTGCTGGTCGAGGTCGTCCTGCACTCCGGGCGCAACCGCATCGTGCGCCGGCTCTTCGACGCCGTGGGCCACCCCGTCGAGAAGCTCGTGCGCACCGAGGTCGGCCCCATCCGGATCGGGGACCAGCGCCAGGGCACCATCCGGCGCCTGTCGAAGACCGAGGTCGGGCACCTCCTCGCCTCGGTGGGCATGTAGGGAGCACCCGTGACGCAGACCCCCACCGCACCGCCGCCCCCCGCGGCGACCGCCGGGACCGTGCTCGTGGTCGGCGCCGGCCTGCTCGGCGCCAGCATCGGCCTGGGCCTGCGCCACCTCGGCGTGGACGTCTGGCTGCAGGACTCCTCGCCCACCGCCGAGGCCGTGGCCCAGGACATCGGCGCCGGCCTCTCCTGCCGCGCGGCGGGGCAGGACCGGGTGCCGGAGCCGGCCCTCGTCGTCGTCGCCACCCCGCCCGACGTCACCGCCGAGACCGTGGTCGAGGCGCTGGGACGCCACCCGGAGGCGGTCGTCCTCGACATCGCCTCCGTGAAGGAGTCCGTGCTGGAGGACGTGCGCGCCCGGGGCGGGGACCTCACCCGCTACGTGGGCACCCACCCCATGGCCGGGCGGGAGAAGTCCGGCCCCGTGGCCGCCCGCGGCGAGCTGTTCACGTCCATGCCCTGGGTCGTGTGCGACTCCGGCCGCTCCGCGCCCGCGGCGCTGGCCGCGGCGAAGAACCTGGCCGTGGACCTCGGGGCGACGGTCACGTTCATGGACGCCCGCGAGCACGACGCGACCGTGGCGCTGATCTCCCACCTGCCGCAGGTGATGTCCTCCCTGCTGGCCTCCCGGCTGCAGGACACCCCGCTGCACCACCTGTCCCTCGCGGGCCAGGGGCTGCGGGACACCACCCGCATCGCCGCCTCCGACCCGGGCCTGTGGGTGCAGATCCTCTCCGCGAACGCCGCTCCCGTGGTGGCGTCCCTGCACGGGGTGCGCGAGGACCTCGACCGGCTCATCGCCACGCTCGAGGCCCCGCGCGCCCCGGGCGCCCGGCTGGACATCGCCCAGCTGATGTCGGAGGGCAACGCCGGCCGGGCCCGGATCCCGGGCAAGCACGGCGGCGCGCCCCGCGCGTTCGCGACCCTCACCGTGCTCGTCGGGGACGTCCCCGGGCAGATCGCCCGGCTGCTCACCGAGATCGGGGAGATCGGCGTCAACCTCGAGGACCTGCGCCTCGAGCACTCCCCGGGCCAGCCCGTGGGCCTCGTGGAGGTCTCCGTGCTGCCCAACCGCCGCAAGGAACTCGTCGAGGCGCTCCAGGAGCGCGGATGGAAGGTCGTGCAGTGAACACCGGAACGAACACCGCCCGCAGCGCAGCACCCGGCACCGGGACGCCGGCCGCCGCCGGCCGGCAGCTGGTCGTCGCCATCGACGGGCCCTCCGGCTCCGGCAAGTCCAGCGTGTCCAAGGAGGTCGCCCGCCGCTTCGGCCTCGCCTACCTGGACACGGGCGCGATGTACCGCGCGCTGACGTGGTGGTGCCTCGACCGCGGGGTGGACCTCTACGACGGCGGCGCCGTGGTCGAGGCCGCCCGCTCCTTCCCGCTCGCCCAGGGCACCGACCCCGACCGGGAGCTGGTGTTCGTGGGCGGGACCGACGTGGGCGTCGAGATCCGCGGCGCCCGGGTGACCGAGGCGGTCAGCGCCGTGGCCACCAACCAGGCCGCGCGGGCGGTGCTGGTGGCCCGCCAGCAGGAGCTCATCGCGGACAGCGGCCGGCGGATCGTGGCCGAGGGCCGGGACACCACCACCGTGGTGGCCCCCGACGCCGACGCCCGGATCCTGCTCACCGCCGACGAACGGGCCCGGATGGCCCGGCGCGGCCTGCAGAACGGCGGCGTCGAGGACGCCGAGCAGCTGCGGGCCCGGGTCGTGGGCCGGGACGCCAAGGACGCGACGGTCGTGAACTTCACCGAGGCCGCCGACGGCGTCGTGACGATCGACTCCTCCGAGCTCACCGTGGAGCAGACCGTCCAGGCCGTCATCGACGTGGTCGTCCGCGCCGCGGGCCGCTCCGCCTGAACCGATCCGCCCCGCACCCCCCGACATTTTTCCGCACCCCGACCGGCCGCACCCGGCCCAGCGAAGGACAGCCATGACCGGCAACCCCGAGAACTCCGCGCACGACACCGCCCACGACCCCTACGAGGCCGAGATCCTCGGCGGCACCACGGACGACGTCGCCCAGCGGCTCGCGGCCATCGACGACGACGAGGCCGAGCAGCGCGCGCAGGCGCTGCGGGCCGGGCTCGAGGACTACGAGCTCGACGAGGAGGACGCCGCGCTGCTCGCCGAGTGGGCGGAGGACGGGGACCAGGCCCCCGTGCGCCGGCCCGCCCCGGTGCTCGCCATCGTGGGCCGCCCCAACGTCGGCAAGTCGACCCTCGTCAACCGCATCCTCGGCCGGCGCGAGGCCGTCGTGGAGGACACCCCGGGCGTGACCCGGGACCGCGTCTCCTACCGGGCCACCTGGAACGGGCGCAACTTCACCCTCGTGGACACCGGCGGGTGGGAGTACGACGCCAAGGGCATCAACGCCCGCGTCGCCGAGCAGGCCGAGATGGCCGTGGAGTTCGCCGACGCCGTGCTGCTCGTGCTCGACGCCACCGTGGGCGTCACCGCCGCGGACGAGGCCATCGTGAAGATGCTGCGCAAGGTCCGGAAGCCGGTGATCCTGGTCGCCAACAAGGTGGACTCCCCGCAGCTCGAGGTCGAGGCCACCTACCTGTGGTCCCTCGGCATGGGGGAGCCGCACCCGGTGTCCGCCCTGCACGGGCGCGGCGCCGCCGACGTCCTCGACGCGGTCACGGACCTGCTGCCGGAGTTCTCCGCCGTGGCCGAGACCGAGCTGACCGGCGGGCCCCGCCGCGTGGCGCTCATCGGGCGCCCGAACGTGGGCAAGTCCTCGCTGCTCAACAAGCTGGCCGGCTCCGAGCGCGTCGTCGTGGACCCCCTGGCCGGGACCACCCGCGACCCCGTGGACGAGCTCATCGAGCTGGGCGGCAAGCCCTGGCGCTTCATCGACACCGCGGGCATCCGCCGCCGCGTGCACATGGCCCAGGGCGCGGACTTCTACGCGTCCCTGCGCACCCAGGCCGCCCTCGAGCGCGCCGAGGTGGCCGTGGTGCTGCTGGCCGCGGACGAGGTGCTCTCCGAGCAGGACGTCCGCATCCTGCAGCTGGCCGTGGACTCCGGGCGCGCCCTCGTGCTCGCCTTCAACAAGTGGGACCTCATGGACGAGGACCGCCGCTACTACCTGGAGCGGGAGATCGACCGCGACCTCGCGCACGTGGCCTGGGCGCCGCGGGTGAACGTCTCGGCGAAGACCGGCTGGCACAAGGACCGGCTGGTCCCCGCCCTGGAGACCGCCCTGGCCTCGTGGGACACCCGCGTCCCCACCGGGCGGCTCAACGCGTTCCTCGGCGAGATCGTGGCCGCCCACCCGCACCCCGTGCGCGGCGGCAAGCAGCCGCGCATCCTCTTCGGCACCCAGGCCTCCTCCCGGCCGCCGCGCTTCGTGCTGTTCACCACCGGTTTCCTCGACCCCGGGTACCGGCGGTTCATCACCCGCCGCCTCCGCGAGACCTTCGGTTTCGAGGGCACCCCCATCGAGGTGTCCATGCGCGTGCGGGAGAAGCGGAACCGGAAGCGCTGAGGCGCCCGCCGAGATGAATTCCGCCGGAGCTTGCTGTAATGTGATGCGAGTGCTCGGGGCGGGAACGTACTGAGCACTTCGGGCTGTGGCGCAGCTTGGTAGCGCACTTGACTGGGGGTCAAGGGGTCGCAGGTTCAAATCCTGTCAGCCCGACGATTCGAGGCCGGTGGACCGCGGGAACGCGGACCACCGGCCTTCTCTCGTTCCCGGGGACGGCGCCTCCGGCACCCGTGCTGCCTACCGGCGGGCCCGGGAAGCCGACTCCCGCAGCCGGTCCAGGTCGAGGTCCGGCCGGCCGCCGGCGCTGCCGACCACCTCGGCCGCCGCCGCCGCGGCCCACCAGGCGGCGGACTCCGGCCTCTCCCCGCGCAGCAGCGCGACGGTGAGCGCGGCCACGAACGAGTCGCCCGCCCCGGTGGGGTCCACGGGATCCTCGCCCAGGTGGGGCAGGAGCACGTGCCCGCCCGGCCAGGCGACCACGTCGCCCTCGCCGGTGGCCAGGGCGACGACGCGCGGGCCCTCCGCGAGCAGCGACTCCGCGGCCCGCACCGTCCCCGGCACGTCCTGCGGCGCCCAGCCCACCAGTGCCTCCGTCTCGGCGGTGTCCGCGCGCACCACGTCCGCGGTGCCCAGCACCCGCCGGCGCACCGCCCCGTCCGCCGGGGCGCCGTCGGCCACCACGATCGCGCCCCCCGCCGCGGCCGCCTCGAGGGCCTCCGTCACGGCCGCCCCCGGCTGCTGCAGCTGCACCAGCACGGCGTCCGCCGAGCGCAGCAGGTCCCGGCTCGCGCGCACGTCCCCGGCGTCCAGCAGCATCCGGGCGTCCACGTCCTCCAGCAGGCGGCGGACCCCGCGCGGCCCCACGAGGTCGACGAGCAGCGCGGTCGGGGCGCCGGCGCGGCGCACCACGGCGCCGACGTCGATCCCGTCGGCCGCGGCCTGGGCGAGCACCTCCGCGCCGGCGGAGTCGGTGCCCACGACCCCCACCAGGGCGACCTCGGCGCCGAGCTGGCGGCACGCCACGGCCTGGTTCGCGCCCTTGCCGCCGAGCAGCTCCTGCCGCCCGAGCACGTCGGCGGAACCGCCCTCCGCCGGCAGCTCCGCCACGGTCAGCACGAGATCCCGTCCCACCTGTCCGACCACCACGACACCGGACATCCGGCACTCCTTCCTCCGAGCGGCTCCGCTCGCGAGCCTAGAGCACTCCGGCCGCGGAGCCGACGGCGGTCGGGCGGTGCGGGGCGACCCGGCAGCGGGGACGGAGCCCCGCCGCCGACCGCGGCGCATACACTGCACGGGACGTCGAGTGCTCCGGTCCCCGGGGCCGACCACGAAGGAGCGCCGGAGTTGAACGACCTGCACACCCTGCCCAAGGCGGAGCTGCACCTGCACATCGAGGGCACCCTCGAGCCCGAGCTCGCGTTCGCGCTCGCCGCCAAGAACCGGGTGGAGCTGCCCTACGGCTCCGTCGAGGAGCTGCGGCGGCAGTACGACTTCGAGGACCTGTCCTCGTTCCTCGCGCTCTACTACGCCACGATGGCGGTGCTGCGCGACGCCTCCGACTTCGAGGCGCTGACCCGGGCCTACCTCGAGCGCGCGGCGGCGCAGGGCCTGCGGCACGTCGACGTCTTCTTCGACCCGCAGGCGCACACCGCCCGGGGCGTGCCGCTCGGGACGGTGGTCGACGGCATCCGCGCCGCCCTCGACGCCGCCCGGGCCGAGCACAGCCTCACCAGCACGCTGCTGCTGTGCTTCCTGCGGGACCGGCCCGCCGCGGAGGCCGTCGAGCTCTTCGACTCCCTCGGGGACCAGCTGCCGCGCATCGACGGGATCGGCCTCGACTCGGCCGAGGTCGGCCATCCCCCGGCGCTCTTCGAGGAGGTCTACGCGCGGGCACGGGCGGCCGGACTGCACGTCGTCGCCCACGCGGGGGAGGAGGCGGGTCCCGAGTACGTCCGGGAGGCCCTCGACGTGCTGCGCGTGGAGCGGGTGGACCACGGCATCCAGTGCCTGAGCGACCCGGAGCTCGTGGACCGCCTCGTCGCGGAGCGGGTCCCGCTCACCGTGTGCCCGCTGTCCAACGTGCGGCTGCGCGTGGTCGACACGCTCGCCGACCACCCGGTCCTGGACATGCTCGAGCGCGGACTGCTGGTCACGGTCAACTCCGACGACCCGGCCTACTTCGGCGGCTACGTGGGGGACGTCTTCCAGGACCTGCGCGACGCGCTGGGACTGACCGACGAGCAGGCCGTCGCACTGGCCCGCAACTCGGTGGACGCGTCCTTCGCGGGGACGGAGCGCAAGCGGGCGATCCACGCCGAGATCACCGCGTGGGAGGGCCGCTGAGCGGCCGACACCCGCGAGGTCCCGCACCCTCGGGCCACGGGGACGTCTGTGCCATAATCGAGCCGACCGCACCCGCCGGACCAGGAGCCACCCCATGAGCAACATCCCCGCCGACCTGTCCTACACGGCCGAGCACGAGTGGATCGCGGGCCCCGACGCCGACGGCGCGGTGCGCATCGGGATCACCGACCACGCGCAGGGCGAGCTGGGCGACGTCGTGTTCGTCCAGCTGCCCGAGGTGGGGGAGAGCGTCGAGGCGGGCGCCGCCGTGGGCGAGATCGAGTCCACCAAGTCCGTGAGCGACATCTTCGCCCCCGTCTCCGGTGAGGTCACCGCGGTCAACGAGGCGCTCGAGGCCGAGCCCGGGACGGTGAACTCCGCCCCCTACGCGGAGGGCTGGCTGTTCGAGGTCCGCCCCTCCGGCGAGGACTACCGCTCCGGGCTGCTCGACGCCGAGGGGTACGCCGCCCAGCTCGACTGACCCGCGCAGGACCCGACCACGCGCGAGCCGGGACGTGTCCCGGCCGCCCCTCCGTGTCTCCACCACCCGGTACACTGACAAGCAACCGGGTGGCTCCGGCCGGTCGCCCGGGAACCGCCGGGACAGGAGGTCGCGGGGCAGGGGTCCCACAGGACCCGTCCACCAACACGTCACCAGTCGAGGGAAGAGATGTCCAGAACCCAGAACGGCTCGAACGCACCCCAGGGGGAGCCGGAGACCACGTCGATCCAGATCGTGGCCGAGGTCCTCTCGCACGCGGCTTCCCACAAGCTCTCCCCCGAGGAGAGCTCAGCGGTCTCCGCGCTCCCGCCGCGCAGCGCACTGCTCGTGGCCCACGACAGCGGCGGCTCCGGGTCACGCTTCCTGCTGGACCGGGACGAGGTCCCCGCCGGCCGCCACCCGTCCTCCGAGATCTTCCTGGACGACGTCACCGTCTCGCGCCGGCACGCGCGGTTCGTCCGGCGCGGCGACTCCTTCGAGATCATCGACTCCGGATCCCTGAACGGCACCTACGTCAACGGCGACCGCGTGGACAGCGCGCAGCTGGACAACGGCGACGAGGTCCAGATCGGGAAGTTCCGGTTCACGTTCTACCGTTCGCTGCGCTCGCAGTCGGACCAGTAGAAGGGAGCCATGACCGACCCCGCGGAGACCGATCCCCACCGGGACGACGTCCAGCACGAGGCCCGGGTGGGCATCAGCGCCGTGCTCAAGGAGCTCGGCGAGGACCACCCCGGCATCACCGCCTCGAAGCTGCGCTTCCTGGAGGACAAGGGCCTGGTCCACCCGGCGCGCACCGCGTCCGGCTACCGCAAATTCTCGCGCGCGGACGTGGACCGGCTGCGCCGGATCCTGGAGCTGCAGCGCGACCGCTACCTCCCGCTGAAGGTGATCCGGGAGCGGCTGGACGCCGACGAGGACGCCCGCGCCGACGACGCCCGGCGCACCGCGGAGCCCGCCGATCCGGTCACCGCCCCCCTGCCGGTCGTCAGCGCGCCGCGCACCTACAACCTGCGGGAGCTCGCCGCCCGCACGGGCGCCGGCATCCCGCTCGTCCGGGAGCTCGTGAGCTACGGGCTGATCCGGGAGCAGAACGGGGCCTTCGACGACCACGCCCTCGCCATCACCCGGGCGGCCCTCGCGCTGACGGCCCACGGTCTGGAACCGCGCCACCTGCGCCCCTTCAAGGCCGCCGCGGACCGCGAGCTGGGCCTCGTGGAGCGCGCCGTCGCGCCCCTCACCTCCCGCCGGGACGCCGCCTCGAGGGCACGCGCGGTCGAGCGCGCCCAGGAGATCTCGGGCCTGTGCCTCACCATCCACACCTCGCTCGTGCGCTCGGAGATCGCCGCGCTCCAGGAGCGCGCCGCGGTGGAGGGCTGACGTGGCCGTGCACCAGGTCCTGATGGAGATCGCGGGCGTCCGCATGGACGTGCCGTCGGCGCAGCCCGTCGTCGTCCTCCGCGAGGTCGAGGGCGGACGGCACCTGCCGATCTGGATCGGCACGAACGAGGCGACGTCCATCGTCTTCGCCGTGCAGGGGATCGAGCCGCCCCGGCCCCTGACGCACGACCTCGTGCTGTCGGTGGCCACCGCGTTCGGGCGCACGCTCACCCGGGTGCGGATCCACACGGTGGAGGAGGGGGTCTTCCACGCCGCGCTCGAGTTCTCGGACGGCACGGTCGTCGACTCCCGCGCCTCGGACGCGATCGCCCTGGCCGCCCGCACCGACTGCCCCATCCTGTGCACCGAGACCGTCCTCGACGAAGCCGGTCTCGTGATGAGCGGGGACGGGGAGCTGCGGGAGCCGTCCCCCCGCGCGGGGGAGGGAGAGCCGCAGCTGCCCCCGGAGACGCAGGTCGAGCAGTTCCGCGACTTCCTCGACAACGTCGACCCCGAGGACTTCTGAGCCGTCCCCATCCGCCCGACACGGGGTCCCGGCCCCTGATGTCTTTGACCCCGTCCCCGGGGAGGTCTACCGTCATAAGGTGTACTCGAGGTGTTCCCGGGGGGATCCGGACGTCTCTGTGAGACCATCCACTCCCGGCGCCGCGAGCACCGGGTCCACGAGCGAGGAGGCGGCGTGAGCGAACGCGAGCAGCCCGGCGGCCCTCCGGCGCACGGCACCCAGGGCGTCCTCTTCGACGACTCCGTGATCCGGGACGAGTCCGTCGGCTACCGCGGCCCCACCGCCTGCAAGGCCGCGGGCATCACCTACCGGCAGCTCGACTACTGGGCGCGGACCGGTCTCGTGGAGCCCACCGTGCGCGGCGCCTCCGGGTCCGGCACGCAGCGGCTCTACAGCTTCCGCGACATCCTCGTCCTGAAGATCGTCAAGCGGCTCCTGGACACCGGCGTCTCCCTGCAGCAGATCCGCACCGCCGTGGGGGCGCTGCGCGCCCAGGGCGTGGAGGACCTGGCCCGGCTCACCATGATGAGCGACGGCGCCAGCGTCTACGCGTGCACGTCCCCCCACGAGGTCATCGACCTGGTGCAGGGCGGACAGGGCGTCTTCGGGATCGCCGTGGGCCGGGTGTGGCGCGAGGTCGAGGGGACCCTCGCGGCGCTCCCCGGGGAGCACACCGGAGCGGACCGCGCCCCCGCCCAGGAGCCGTTGCCCGGGGACGAGCTCTCCGAGCGCCGGGCCCGCCGGCAGAGCGCGGGCTGAGCCGGGCGGCTCAGGACGAGCCGTCGAGCAGACCCTGCAGGATCGCCGTGTACCGCCCGGAGATGTCCTGGGCCTCCGCTCCCGGCCAGCGGTGGATCGGCCAGGCCGCGCCCTGCGCCTGCTGCCAGACGGGCAGGTCCGGGATCACCGGGCTGACCAGCAGGGGGCCGAACAGCTCCTGCAGCTCGTCCAGGCGGTGCCGGTGCTCCACCGACGAGTGCTGGACCTTGTTGACCACCACCCCGGCAGCCGGCACGGCCCACGTGCGGCTCTGCTCGAACTGGGCGATCGCCGTCATCGTGCGCTTGGTGCCCGCCACCGAGAACAGCGAGGGCTCCGCCACCGAGAGCACCTTGTCGCTGGCGGCCCACGCCGTGCGGGTCAGCGCGCTCAGGGTGGGCGGGCAGTCGACCAGCACCAGGTCGTACCCCTGGGCGCCGGAGAGCGCGCGCTCCAGCCGGCCGAGGTCCTTCTCCCGGTACTCGGAGCGGTCGAGGTGGGACGAGCGGGCCGAGCCCGGGGCGACGTCGAGGGCCCTGCTGTCCAGGCCGGCCCGCACCGCCCAGGCCGAGGCCACGACCACGCGCTCGAGCGCTCCCCGGCGCGGCCTGCGCAGCACCTCTCCGATGTCGTGACCGCGCTCCGGGTGCACGCCCAGTCCGGTCGTGGCGTCGGCGTGCGGGTCGAGGTCCACCACCAGCGTGGGCACTCCCGCCTGCAGGGCCGCCGAGGCGATCCCCAGGGTCACGGAGGACTTGCCGACACCGCCCTTGAGGCTGCTGACGCTGACGATCTGCACGGAGGGGACACCCTTCGCTCGCGGGGAAACGGGAGGAGCGGCTCCTCGGGTCCGGGATCGGGGGCCGCGGCGAGGAGACGGCTGCGCCCATCGTAGCCGGGCGGGCGCGCTCCGCCCCGCTCCGGCGCGGAGCCGCCCGCGGCCGCCCCGCCCCCGCGCCGCCGCCGTGTACGCTGACCACGACGTCGCTCTGTGACAGCAGTCACAGTGTGCCCCGGGGTGGCGTGGTTCACTGGTCAGGACCGCCCGCGGACGGCCATGCTGACCGTGTGCGCGACGTTGTCCGACCTTCGACGAATCAGTGCCCGGGTGTCCGCCGAACGGCCCCGGGTGCGGAACGGGTGTTGATGTTCTCCAAGATCCTGGTGGCCAATCGCGGCGAGATCGCGATCCGTGCTTTCCGTGCCGCCTACGAGCTGGGCGCCAAGACGGTGGCGGTGTTCCCGTACGAGGACCGCAACTCGATCCACCGGCAGAAGGCCGACGAGGCGTACCGGATCGGGGAGGAGGGCCACCCCGTGCGGGCCTATCTCGACGTCGAGGAGATCGTCCGGGTGGCCAAGGAGTCCGGGGCGGACGCGATCTACCCGGGCTACGCGATCTACCCGGGCTAC